>JAYVUQ010000029.1:0-2788 GCA_043787785.1 Bryobacteraceae bacterium | reverse complement strand
CGAAGGCATCAAGGACCCTTCGGAAAGAGCCAAGAATTCGGCCGTTCTCTCCATCTTTGCTTTCTTTGCCGTGTACTTCACTTACAAGGCCAACGAGTGGTATCGCACCCAACACCCTGGCCCGGTGCTCACTATTCGCACGGGCAAGAACACGATCGACCCCGCCATGCAGGCCATGCTCTTTCACAACCTGGGCGCCTTTCTACTTCTCGCCGTGGTCCTGGTCGCCGTCCGCATGAAGCTCGAAGATAGTCAGCGTGCCGTCGAATCTCTCCGCCGCCGCGCCCACGCCATTGCTTAGGAAACACCATGGACCAACGAAATTTCGAATACATGTTTTACGGCCTCGCCGCCGCGTGGACCATTCTTTGTCTATACGCCCTTCTGCTCACCTCCCGCGGGCGTAAGATACAATCCGAGATTGAGCATTTGAAGCGCATGCTCGACGCAAGCCCTAAGAAGTAGTAAAGGAACCATCGCCCATGAATCGCCGATCGCTCATGAAAATGCTCGCTGCCGTGCCGGCCATTCCGGTCGCCATTCAGGCGCAAGTCGCTAAGGCCACCCGCGCCACGCCTTCGCCCATCATCAAGGACATCCAGGTAATTGCCACCGCGCCGCAAGGCTTGCGGCTGGTGGCCGTGAAGGTGATCACCGATCAGGATGGCCTTTATGGGTGGGGCTGCGGCACCTACACCCAGCGCGCCGACCTGGTGGTGATGGCGGTGGAAAAATACTTGAAACCGTTGTTAATCGGCAAGCCAGCTGACCGCATCGACGACACGTGGCAGATGTGTTACAACTCCTCCTACTGGCGCAACTCGGGCGTCCTCAACAACGCCATCTCGGGCGTCGACCAAGCCTTGTGGGACATCAAGGGCCGTCAAGCCGGCATGCCCGTCTATCAGTTACTCGGCGGTAAGTGCCGCGAAGCCGCCGATTGCTATGGCCACGCCGGCGGCACGGAATTCTCCGAGATCATCGACAACGCCAAGAAATTCATGGACCAGGGCTTCCGCCACGTCCGCATTCAATTCGGCATCCCGGGACAAGCCGCCTATGGTTCAGCACGAGCAGGGGCAGCGGCTCCAGCCTTGCCGAAGGGGACACTGCACAAGGCTCCGGTCTTTAACCCGGCCGACTATTGCCGCCGCGCTCCGAAGGTCTTCGAAGCCGCGCGCAAGCAGTTAGGCGACGAAGTGGAGTTACTGCACGATAGCCACGAGCGTGTTACTCCCACGCAAGCCATTCAACTGGCCAAGGACCTCGAACAGTTCCGGCTATTTTTCCTCGAAGATCCGCTCTCGCCCGAAGACAACGCCTACTACAAACACATCCGCCAGCAGTGCTCCACGCCGATCGCGATGGGCGAGCTATTTAACTCACCGCACGAGTGGATCCCGCTGGTGCAGGACCGCCTGATCGATTACATCCGTGTCCACGTCAGCCAAATGGGCGGGCTTACTCCCAGCCGCAAGCTGGCCGCGATGTGCGAAACCTACAACGTGCGTACGGCCTGGCATGGCCCGGGGGACGTGAGCCCCATGGGCCACGCCGCCAACCTCGCGCTGGACTTGGCCTGCTACAACTTCGGCGTCCAGGAATGGAGCGGCTTCGGCGAGCGCACGCTGGAGGTTTTCTCGGGCGTACCGACCCTCAAAGACGGCTACGCTTACGCCAATGAGGCCCCGGGCTGGGGCATCGAAGTGAACGAGACCGCCGCCAAGAAGTACCCCTTCGGCTACGGCGAACAGGGTGAGCGCAAGGCGCTGAATGGTGGGTGGGGCGAGGTCCGCAAGAAGGACGGGACGCTGATTAAGCAGTAATTTCCCTGCAATTCGGGGCCGGGCGAGGGCCCGGATACGGCAGAATGCTAGAATCACCCGTATGGACGCGGTGAAGCAGACTTGGCTGATCGATCCGGAATTGGTGCGGCAAGCGCAGAAGATTTCGGGGGCCCGTACGGAGACCGAGACGGTGACGCGGGCCTTGCGGGAGATCGTGGTGCGGGATGAAATCGACAAAGCGTTCCGCCGGCATAGCCCTACGCTAGCGGGCCTGGAGGCGATCTTTCCCGACCCGGGCCGGTCCAGAAAAAGTGAAAGCGCTGCTGGATTCCAACGTCCTTATTGACTTCTTCCGCCACCCACCTCATCGGGAAGCGTTTGAAGCCCGTACGCTACGGCCTTAACTCTTCATGAGTTCCGTGGTCGTCATGGAACTCTTTGCCGGTTGCCGCAACAAGCAGGAGCAACAGGAACTGCAGGGCTTTTTGAAGCCATTTGAAAAGGCTGGCCGCGTACTGACGCCGGATCACGGATGTTTCCTCGAAGTGGGGCGGGTGCTGGCGAAGTTAGGGATGGACGGAATGCCGGCGGCGCAGCGGCGGCAGAGCGCAAACGACGCCATGATTGCGGTTTCGGCGACGCGAGAGGGCGTTGTGGTGGTGACTGCCAATGCTCGTGACTTCGCCCGAATCGGCAAGTACACACCTCTGCGTTGGATGCTGCCGGATTGAAGTCAGTGGCGGTGGAATTTGTATTGGACTAGGCCCCATCCATCCGCCAGTGGCCTTGGCCGCGCTTCGGCAGCGGAAGATCGAAGCGGGGCCCCTCGCCAAGTAGAAGATTAAAGGGTGATCGACGTGAGATGTATTCGATCGGATACAGCACGACCGAATCTTGGTTGGTCAGCTTACTCAGCGCCTTTTGGAGGCGCTCGCTGACCTCGGCTTTGGCGTCTTGGACGGGCCATCTACTCATCAGGCGATGTCACAGCACTTTAGGCT
>JAYVUQ010000028.1:0-4680 GCA_043787785.1 Bryobacteraceae bacterium | reverse complement strand
CTCCAGCCACCATACCAGCCACCCAGCATGGCGCCCAGATATTGGGCTGATTGGTGCAAACCCAACGCTCTGGACCGGATTTCGGCCGGGTAAACACTGGCGAGCAGTGCCAGGGCAGCGGGGACGTACAGTGCTTCGGTGATGCCCATGGCTGCCCGCCAGCCAATGAAGGCGGACTCGCCCTGGCTGGCGCCACTGCCAAGGGTCGCCACGCTCCACAGGATGAGGCTGGCCAGGATGAGCCATTCGCGAGGATAGCGGTCAGCGAGACGACCGGCTAGCGGCATGGAAAGAGTGTAGACCCAAAGGAAAATGCTGCCGATGAGGCCCAGTCGCGCCGACGCGATGCCTAAGTCCGCCCGCAGAGCAGGGAACATGGAATAGACCATCTGACGATCAAGATAATTGAGGGCGAAGGCAACCCAGAGAAAGGCAACCAACCACCAGCGGCTACGCGAGGAGGCCACTCAGGTTAGCCCCGGAAAAAGATTTTACAGCATCGAGGTTGATGCGGATGCCGAGGCCGGGGCCGGAGGGAATGGCTAACATACCGTCGGCATCCAGCTTCCATTCGCACAAGTCGTCGATGAAGGGCGAGCCAGTAAGATACTCCACTAAGTCAGTATCTGGAAATGCCGAAGCCAGTTGTAAGTCGGCGGCAAGACCTATGGTGGTATTCCAGCCATGCGGAATAAAGCGCACGCCGTTGTCGCGGGCCATCCAAGCGATGCGGCGCTCTTCACTGATGCCGCCCACTTTGGTGACATCCGGCTGGACGATATCGAAGGCTTTCGCTGTCAGCCAGGGCTGAAATGCCTGCCGGCGGGTGAGCACTTCGCCACCGGCAATCGGAATGGTGGCCGCCCTCCTGAGCGTAATGTAGTCGTCAAGCGCATCGGGGTGGAGGGCCTCCTCAAACCAAGCAACGTCGTAATCGGCAAGCATCTCCGCGGCGCGGAGCGCCCACTTGAGGTTGCCTCGCCAAAAGGCGTCGCTGCCGCCCGCGTCGACCATGAGTTGGTTTTCGGGCCCGATCGCTTCACGCGCGGCCCGGACGATGGCCTCGTCGGTCTTGTGGTTGCGGCGGCCAAAGGGCCCCCAGCCAATCTTGAAGGCACGAAAGCCCTGAGCTTTTACCGGAAGTAACTCATCGGGCATTTGTTCCGGCTCGCGCATCAAGAGCGAAGCGTAGGGCTGCACACGCTCGCGGTAGCGGCCGCCGAGTAAGCGCCCAACGGGTTGGCCGGTAGCTTTGCCGAGTAAGTCCCACAGGGCAATGTCGATGCCGCTAATGGTGTGTGTCACTGCGCCGCCGCGGCCCTGCCAGAAGGTGTTTTGGTGTAAGACTTCGCTGAGGCGCTCCGGTTCGAGGGCGTTTTGGCCGTCGTAAAGGGGATTCAGCAGCGTAAGTGAAGCCTTGACTAACTCTTCGCTGTTAAAGACACTGCCCCAGCCGGTAAGCCCTTCGTCGGTGAGTACTGCGATAAGGGTATGGACGCAGTCATCCGGCTTTAGCTCGTTACTCCATCCGCCTTCGGGCGTCTTGCCGCGTAGGCCAAAGGCTCGTATCTCGCGTATCTTCATGAATTCTCCCGCCGAAAGATCCAGGCCTTCGGCTCAAACGTTACATTCTGGTCTAAAGGAAACATGGGTCGGGCACAGCGTTTGTGCCCCAGACTGCGCAAGTTGGCGCTGGTGGCACCGGGCGCGTCGACGTTGATGAGTAACTCCGCACCGTCGGCGAAGAAACGCGGTTGGCAATGCGGACTCTTGACGACGGTGATGTCGAAGTCGGCCGGGTTCTGCCCGTTGGCCAAGAACAGGGAACGATCGTACAGGCTAATGGGGCGGCTCGTAACTACGAGCGTAATGCGCCCGCTCTCGATAACAGCTGTCGGCCCGGCGTACCAAGCTTCGCCGTGCGACTCACTCGTGACGTGGCCATCGGAGAGCAAGCGGACCTTGCCTGCAACTCGCACGGGCGTGAAACGCGGGTCGAGCGTGCCACCCAGTGGCACCGTGACATCCGCACCGATGCCGGCACGGAAGGCTGTATCGACGGCCGGTTGGTCGACGATTGGAATCAGGGCCGTTCGTCGGCCACCACTTTCGAGTAGGGCGGCCAGGATGGCATTGCTATCTCCCGGCGCGCCGGAACTGGTGGCGTCGGCGGCATCCACCAACACCACGCGGCCCGTCAGGGAAGCCGCAAGACGCACGCTTTCGACAAGCGGCGTCAACGGTTGTTGTAAGTGCTCGCGCATCTCCCAGAATTCACGGGCAATGGCGAGGCCTTCACGCTCGGCGAGAGCTGGGTCATTATCGGTCACCAGGAAAACGTTCGAGCAGAGCTCCGGGACGTCAGTGAAGGGGTTGCCGATAAACATGCCTCCCGAAATGCCGACTGCGGCCGCGCGGCGCACAAAACGGCCAAACACTCCGGTTTCGGTGATGAGCTGATCGCCACGGACGAGGGCGGGGATTGGTACACGCACCGTTACCGGCCGGATTTCCTTAGCGAGCAGTTGGACGAGCAACCGGGCCGCGCGTTCACCGGTTTGGTAGAAATCAACATGCGGATAGGTATGATACACGGCCACGGCGTCCGAGTGTTGCAGGATGCGATCCGTGAGGATGCCGTGCAAGTCGAGGGAGACAACGATGGGGATCTGTTCGCCCACAATTTTGCGTGTCTCAGCCAGAAAGTAACCTTCGGGGTCGAACTCGTCCTCGGAGGCTAAGGCTCCGTGGAGCGAGAAATAGATGCCGTCGAGCGGACCAGCCAGGCGGACGGCATCCAGAAACTTGGTTGCTAGACGCCCGAAATCCGCCGTGGCCATCGTGCCGCTGGAAGTGATCCCGCGGGCACTAAAGCCGGGTACGATTTCAAGATTCGGGTGTTCCGCGAAGACGTGCAACGCACCGCCCATCTCGGAGCGGACGCCGCGATGGTAAGCCGTAATGGCCTCGCCGCGGTCAATGAGAAAGTCACTGTACCGGGCGAGAACCGGGTTGAAGGAGGAGACCTCCTGTTTGCATTCGCTCACCAGAATTCTTAGCATGGCAAGTCTGGTAGTTTATCTGAAATGGGAGTAGACTGATTGGCCATGAGCACAACGACGATGGAATCAGTTCGGTTGAGTGCGCCCGCTGCACCGCGAAGTTCGCCAGAGAGGCTAGTGTCGCTCGACGCTTTTCGCGGCCTGACAATGCTCCTGCTGATTTCACATGGCTTCGGGCTCTACGAAGCCTTCAAGTGGGAACAGGCGGAGCACGCCGCCTGGGAAGGCTGTACCGTCTGGGACCTGATCCAGCCGGCCTTCACGTTTATGGTCGGCGTGGCCATGCCGCTGGCGCTATCGAAACGCGCCGCGCAAGGTGGGCACGTGCTGTGGCGGGCGTTCGTATTGTTATTGCTTTCGAACGTGCTTTCGAATTGGGGCGCCACCCAAGGGCTAAAGCTGCAGTTGATCAACGTGCTGTGTCAGATAGCATTCTCCTATGTGCTCTGTTATGTCATTTTACAGTTACGCTTCAGCTGGCAGGTGGCGGCGGTCGCGGGACTGATGGTGGCGCACCACGCGCTGTTCTACCTTTGGCCCGGCCCCGCAGGTCCCTTCGATCCCAAGGGGAATATCGGGGCCGTAATTGATTTATCTTTACTCGGTTACAATTACTCCGGGTATTACACGACGATCAATTTCCTGGGTAATGCAATTACCGTTTTGTTCGGTTGCTGGACCGGGATCTTGATGATGTCGAATCGCCCGCACGGCGAGCGAATCCGCATCTTACTGGCTTGTGGCGTGGCTGCTCTTGGCCTCGGGGCATTGCTGGGCCAGTGGATCCCGATGGTGAAGCGGCTATGGTTGGGGTCCTTCACATTTTTTAGCGCGGGCTGGGTTCTACTAGCTTTCGCCGCTTTTTATTGGCTGGTGGAAGTGCAAGGCAAGAAACGATGGACCTTCCCGCTGGTAGTTGTCGGCATGAACTGTATCTTCATTTATTCGTTCTCGCAAGTTTTGCGTGGCTGGTTGTCGCGCGGTCTTGCCGCATTCGATGGGCAGCAGTTTGCGATGCTGGGCCCGGCGGGGGCCGTCCCGCATAACTTAATCGTCATGTCGGTGATGTGGGGTCTATGTTACTGGCTTTACCGGCGCGGTATCTTCTTTAAGATCTAGCACGTTGACGGATCCATCACCCGCGACCCACTAACGGCATCGTGGTGGCCATGATGGTCATGAATTGGACGTTCGACGCCAGGGGCAATCCAGCCATGAAGACGACGGCGTCGGCCACGTGTTGGACGTCCATTCGGGGTTCCACTTTTATAGTGCCGTTGGCCTGAGGGACGCCCAAGGTCATGCGCTCGGTCATGTCGGTAGCGGCATTGCCGATGTCGATCTGGCCGCAGGCAATGTCGAAGTTGCGGCCGTCAAGGGAGATGGACTTGGTGAGGCCGGTGATGGCATGTTTGGTCGCCGTGTAAGGCGCTGAGTTGGGGCGCGGAGCGGTGGCGGAGATAGAACCGTTGTTGATGATGCGGCCGCCGCGATGGTTCTGTTGCTTCATGAGCCGCATGGCGTGTTGGGCGCAAAGGAACGAACCAGTCAGGTTCACATTCACCACGGCGCTCCACTGCTCGAACGTAAGTTGATCCATGGGAATGGCGGGCGCGCC
>JAYVUQ010000027.1:0-7976 GCA_043787785.1 Bryobacteraceae bacterium | reverse complement strand
AATGTCCCGGGCAATCTCAATCAGCGTCCCGGTCTTCGGATGCGCCAAACTGTCCTCATTGAAATAGCTGCGTACACGGCTCCGCAGGTTCTTCGCCTTGCCCACGTAAAGGACCTGCCCGCCGTCATCTTTATACAAGTAGACGCCAGGTGAAGTAGGGAGTTGGGAAACCTTCTCGCGCAGCGTCATCGCTTCTTTCATTCTAAGGCCTTATAATGCAGGTGTGCTCCGGCTCTGGCTCATTCTCTCGATCTCTGCGCTGGCGTGGCCCCAACAGCCCCCGCAACAGCCCCCGTTGCCACCCGAAGAGGACGAAACCCTGAAGGCCCCTCGCGACTACGTCTTCAACCCTCTGCAAGCCAAAAACGAACTCCGCATCGGCAATTATTACTACAGGAAGGGCAGCATGCGCGCCGCGGCCCTGCGCTTTGAAGAGGCCACCCGGTGGGACCCCACCAACGCCGAAAGCTTCCTCCGCCTCGGCGAGGCCCGTGAGCGCATGGGTGACAAAAAGGCCGCCCGAGCCGCCTACGGCAAGTACGTCGAACTCGCCCCCACTGCCAAAGACGCCGCCGCCATCCGCAAGAAATTGAAATGAAAAATTGGAAGTTAACGCTGGAGTACGACGGCACCAAGTTCTCCGGCTGGCAGGAGCAACCCGCGGTCCGCACCATCCAAGGTGTGTTGCGCAAGGCCGCCGAAGAGTTCCTCGGTGTCGCGGTAGAAATTCAGGGTGCCGGCCGCACTGACTCCGGCGTCCATGCGCTCGCCCAAGTGGCCCACATCAAGGTCCGCTCCACGCCCAACTGCCACCCCGAAGAGTTCCGCCGCGAGTTAAACGACCGTCTCCCCGCCGACGTCAGTGTGTTGACGCTCGAAGAGGCGACTCCCAAATTCCACGCCCGCCATGACGCCATCGGCCGCGTGTACCAATACCAGATCTCCACGCGCAAAACGGCCTTTGGCAAACGGCAAGTCTGGTGGGTGAAGCCGCGCCTCGATCTCGAAGCCATGGCCACCGCCGCCGCGTGCCTTGCCGGCCGGCACGACTTTGTCCAGTTCCGCCAACTCGATCCCCTCCGGCCCGATGAATCGACCATCGTCGAAGTCGAGTCTGGCACCATGGCCACCGACGGCCACCTCGTCCTCATCCGCATCGAGGCCTCGCATTTCTTATGGAAGATGGTGCGCCGCGTGGTCGGTATGCTGGTGAAAGTCGGCCTCCGCGAAATCACCCCCGAGGACTTCGCCGCGTTGGTGGCGAACAAACCAAGGCGCAAAATCGAAGTCGCCGCCTGCACCGCACCCGCGTCGGGCCTGTTTCTGGCTGAAGTAAAGTACCGCTAATGCACGTCATCCAGCCGCGCACGCAGTAAGCGCGCCCTGCGCGCCATCTTCACTCGCTTAAGCCAGGATATTCAACGTCTGCGCCGTCAATTCGTCATCCGTCTTCAGCGCCGCCAGCAAAGCCGCATTTTCGTTCTTCGCCTGCGACAACCCAATGATCTCGGCGCTCAAATCCACCGTGTCCCCGCCCCCCGCCGGCGCCTTCGCCAGCCGCTCCGCCGTCGCTTGCACCCGCGCGTGTACCTGGCCTAGCCCACTCAGGGCAATCGCTGCAATGCTCATGATAAAAGGCTTATCGGCTCGCCAAACAAGAGTATTAAGCCAGCACCTCAAAAATTGCGCCCTTCAAATAGAGAGTCTCGGGAATCGTCAGTAAGATCGGATGATCCGCCGCCTGGCTCCGCCGCTCCAGCACCCGCAAGGTCTTACCCGCGTCAATCGATGCCGCCGCCACCACACCCAGTAAGTCCGCCTCACTTACATGGTGCGAACAAGAGTAAGTCATCAGGATACCGCCCGGCTCTAACATCCGCAGTGCCCGTAAGTTGATTTCTTTGTAACCCGTAAGCGCCTTATCCACCGTCGCCCGCGACTTCGCAAACGCCGGCGGATCCAGCACAATCGTGTCAAAGTGCCGCCGCGCCGAACCGTAGTCGCTCAACAAAGCAAATACGTCGGCGTCGCGCACACTCACGTTCTCAATCGCGTTCCGCGCCGCATTCGCCCGCGCCGCCTCCAGCGCCACCGGCGAGGCATCCACCGCCTCCACCGATTCAGCCGTAGCCGCCATATGCACCGCAAAGCCTCCCGTCGAACAGAAGCAATCCAGCACCCGGCCGCGCGCATGCCGCCGCGCCGCCAGATAGTTCTCCCGCTGGTCCAAAAACACGCCCGTCTTCTGCCCCCCCAGCACATCGGCCGTCAGCGACAGTCCATTCATAGTCACCGTCACCGGGCCAGCTAGCTCCCCGCTCAATACCCCTTTTTCCAGAGGCAGATTTTCGAGCTTGCGCACCGCCACATCGTTGCGCTCAACGATCGCCGTGGGGGCAAAAAGCTCCTGCAGCAGTTCCACCATTTGTGGCTTAGCCCGATCCATCCCTTGGTCCAGCGTCTGAATCACCAGCACATCGCCGTAGCGATCAATAATCAGCCCGGGCAGTTGGTCCGCCTCGGCATGCACCAGGCGATAGGAATTCGTATCGGTAACTACCCGCTGGCGATAAGCAGCCGCCGCTTCAAAACGCATCCGGAACAAAGCCATCTCCGACGTATGGCTATCCCGGCTCAGCATCCGCAAACTGATCTGCGAAGTCGACGAGTAGTGCGCTATCCCAAAGATTCGGCCCCGCGAATCGGCGACGCTCACCAGGTCACCCGGCTGCGCCGCGCCCCGCGCCTCCAGATCGCTCATGAAGATCCAGGGATGGCCGCTTTCCACACGCGAGACGGCTTTGCGATTTACTCGGACAGTCGGTTTAGACAAGCTTCCAGCGTAGCTGGTTTGCCGGACAAGGGCGAGGGCTCGAACGAAACTTCGATGAAAGCCACTGATTCTAAACATGTTATCGTCTTGTCCGACAAGCACTTTCAGAGTGCGCCATCCTGGAGGCGATGGCCTCGCTCACCCAGCAAATCGCCGACTTTCTGGATGAGCTCCGCCGCGAAAACGTCTCCCCTCACACCCTCCGCAACTACGGCATCGACCTGGCTCAGTTCGCCACTCACTTTCCTACCCCGACCGGCCGCTGGACCGTTCTCGTCCTCCGCGGTTGGCTCGCCGAACTCCACACCCATCGCCTCAGCCCCGTCACCATCCGCCGCAAAATTGCCGCCCTCCGCAGCTTCTTTCAGTTCCTCCTCAAGCGTGGCCTCGTCGATTTCAACGCCGCCAAGCTCCTCCGCACCCCCAAGGTGCCCAAGACCATTCCGCGCGTGATGAGCGAAGACGCCGCCAACAACCTCATCGATCAAGTCGACAACGGCAAATTCGAAAAGCCCTTCCCCGAACGCGACCGCGCCCTCTTCGAGATCCTCTACGGCTGCGGACTCCGCATCAGCGAACTCTGCGGGCTCGACCTGCCAGACCTTGACCTCTCCGAAAACTGGATGCTCGTTCGCGGCAAAGGCCGCAAAGAGCGCCAAGTCCCCATGGGCCAACCCGCCGTCGCCGCCCTGCGCCGGTATCTCGAAGTCCGTTCCCCCCAAAGCGACGAGAGAGGAGTATTCCTCAACTACCGCGGCAAACGCCTCTCTGACCGCGGCGCCCGCGGCATCGTCGAGTTTTACGCCCGCATGGTCGCGCATGACCCCTCCATCCACCCCCACAGCTTCCGCCACGCCTACGCCACCCACCTCCTCACCGACGGCGCCGACCTCCGCGCCATCCAGGAACTGCTGGGCCACTCCCAACTCTCCACCACCCAGAAATACACCCAAGTCGCCCTAAACGACTTACTCGCCGTTTACGACAAAGCCCACCCCAAGGCCTAGTTTGCTACTCTCAAGCATGCTTAGTACTGTAATCACGGGCGCGAGCCGGGGAATCGGGATGGCGACAGCCTTAGAATTAGCGCGAGCCGGGCGTCAGGTCGTGGCTACCATGCGCAACCCCTCCGGGTCACCGGAACTGGGCGAGTTGGCTGCCAAAGAAAACCTGCCCATTCGGATCGAGATCATGGATGTGGACTCCGATGAGAGCGTGAGTCAAGCCTTCGGCCGGATCCTCGCGTACACAGCGGTGGACGTGTTGGTCAACAACGCAGGCGTCGAACGGACGGGTGCCATCGAAGAAATGCCGCTCGCCGATTTCCGTGCCTGCATGGAAACGAACTACTTCGGAGCCATTCGTTGCATTCAGGCCGTGGCCGGTCCAATGCGGGAGCGAGGCAGCGGCCTCATTGTGAATGTGACGTCAATCTCCGGGAAGATTTCTTCGTCCCCGATGGCGGCCTATAGTGCATCGAAGTTTGCCCTCGAAGCCCTCAGTGAATCCCTCGCCCAGGAATTATCAATGTTTGGAGTCAGAGTGGCGATCGTCGAGCCTGGCATCATCGATACCAGAATGGCGCGAAACATTGAGGGCATGGGAAGCTCGAAAGTGTATCCGCAGCTTCGGCGATTTGCGGCCCTATTCGAGGGAGCCATGGCGTCGGCACCGAGCCAACCCATCCTGGTCGCCCAAAAGGTTCGCGAAATTATAGAGTCGGAAACTCGGCAGTTGCGCCATCCAGTAGGGCCAGATGCAAAGCCATTCCTCGATTGGCGCGCTTCGATGAACGATGAGAACTGGGTCCAATGGGGTGCTCAGAGCGACGCGGACTGGTTGAAGGCCGTCAAGGCGGATTTCGGCATGGATCTGAAACTCGACTAAGTGGGACGGGCTCCGCTAGCCAGTCTTCGCGAGCTCGTCATCAGCGCCTCAGCAGTGAATGCTTCGTCCGCCCCATCCGTTGACACGGAACTTACCCAATCCCTTCACTTATTTAGCTCGAAACGCTTTTCCCCCGCTGGTATCCTAGTAGTGCGCCATCGCGCGTGGCGCTCCCCTATGAGCGCCGCTCTTAGGTGAACACTGCTCCCCAAACGATGGGCTAATAGAATCAACAACTCCCGGGTTCGTTTCGTGTATCCAGTAACAATCGAACCCGGATTACGTCACTAATTAAGAAGCCTGAATGAAGTACACACCCCATTGCGCGATCGCCGTCATCGCCCTGATAAGCCTAGCCTGCAAGCCCGCCGCTACCAAGGCTCCCATGAAGCCCCCGCCCGCGCCGGTCGTCGTTGGCCAGGCGATCGCCGCATCGATCCCCATTGAGGTCGCTGTGGTCGGCACCACCGAAGCCTCCGAAACCGTCCAGGTGAAGCCCCAAGTCGCCGGCCAAATCGTCAAGGTGTCCTTCGTCGAAGGCCAGGTCGTCGAAAAAGGCGCCCTCCTCTTTCAAATCGACGATCGGCCCTACCAGCAGTCCCTCGCCCAGGCCGAAGCCAACGTCGCTCGCGACCGGGCCGCCCTCCGGCAGGGCGAAGCCAACTTGGCCCGCGATGCCGCCCAGGCCAAGTACTCCGAGGCTGAAGCCAAGCGCTACACCGAACTATTGAACAGCGGTATCGTCTCTCGCACCCAGCTCGATCAGCTCCGCACCACCGCCGAGAAGGAGCAATCCGCCGTGCTCGCCACCAGAGCCGGCCTCGACAGCGCCCGCGCCAACCTCGCCGCCGATGTCGCCCAAATCGAAAAAGCCAAGCTCGATATCGCCTACTGTGCCGTCCGCGCCCCCCTCACTGGCCGCACCGGCAGCCTGCTGGTGAACGCCGGCAACCTCGTCAAAGCCAACGAAACCAATCTCGTCATCATCAACCGCACCTCGCCCATCTTCGTCACCTTCAACGTGCCGGAGGCGCACCTGGGCGTCATCCGCCGTCTGCAAACCGCTGGCCGCCTGCCCGTCCGTGCCTCGCTTAAGGATTCGCCCAATCAAATCGCCACCGGCGCGCTCGCCGTCATCGAAAACACCGTCGACGCCGCCACCGGCTCCATCCGCCTGAAGGCCACCTTCGCCAACACCCAGGCCCAGTTCTGGCCCGGCCAATTCGTCGACGTGTCGCTGGGCTTGGGCCAAGTTTCCAACGCCATCGTCATCCCCACTGAGGCCTTGCAGCCCGGGCAGAAGGGTCCCTTCGTTTATCGCGTCAAACCGGACCAGACCGTCGAAGTGAAGCTCGTCACCGCGGGCGAAGCGTATAAGAACCAAACCGCCGTCACCGGCCTTGAGCCCGGCGACACCGTGGTTACCGATGGCCAATTGCGCTTGGCGCCGGGGATGAAAGTCCGGCCCACGAAGGCGCTGGCCGGGGCGGCCGAATGAACTTCTCGCGCATCTTTATTGAACGCCCGGTGATGACGTCGCTCGTCACCCTATCGATCATTCTCTTCGGTGCCATCGCCTTCCGATCGTTGCCCGTCGCCGCGCTGCCAGCCATTGACTATCCCACCTTGCAAGTGCAAGCCGTCCTGCCCGGCGCGAGCCCCGAAACCATGGCCACCTCCGTCGCCACGCCCCTCGAGCGCGAGTTCTCCACCATCGCCGGCATCGACTCGATGAGTTCCACCAACACCCAAGGCGCCACCCAAGTCACCATTCAGTTCAATCTCAGCCGCGACATCGACGCTGCGGCGCAGGACGTCCAATCGGCCATCTCCAAAGCCGGCGGTCGGCTGCCCTCCACCATGCCCCGCCCGCCCAGTTTACAGAAGGTGAACCCGGCCGAGCAGCCCATCCTCTTCCTCGCCCTTCGCTCCGACACCCAGCCGCTTTATACGGTCAATGAATACGCCGACACGTTGCTCGCCCAGCGCATCTCCATGATCAGCGGCGTCTCCCGCGTCAATATCTTCGGCGTGCAGAAGTACGCCGTCCGCATCCAGGTCGACCCAGACCGCATGACGGCCTACAACATCTCCATCGACGACGTCCAGCGAGCCATCCAGACCAGCAACACCAACCTGCCCACCGGCCGCTTGGACGGCAAGAAACAAGCCTTCACTATCCAATCCAGCGGCACCTTGGCCGACGCCAAGGCCTACCGGCCTATCATCGTCGCCTGGCGCAATGGCTCGCCTATCCGGCTCGACCAAGTGGCCACCATTCTCGATGGCGTCGAGAACGACAAAAACATCGGCTGGTTCAACAGCACCCGCGGCGTCATCCTCGCCGTCCAGCGCCAGCCCGGTACCAACACAGTCGAAATCGTCGACAGCATCCGCGCCATGTTGCCCGAATTCCGCGCGGCCATTCCGCCCACCATCGAACTCCAAGTCGCCAACGACTCTTCGGAGACCATCCGCGGCTCCATCGCCGACGTCGAATTTACTCTTTTAGTCACCATCGCCTTGGTGGTCATGGTGATTTTCCTATTCCTTCGCAACTTACCCGCCACTCTCATTCCCGGCCTCGCCGTGCCCTTCTCGCTCGTGGGCACTTTCGCCGTCATGTACCAGTTAGGCTATAGCCTGAATAACCTCTCACTGATGGCACTTACGCTGTCCGTCGGCTTCGTGGTCGACGACGCCATCGTGATGCTCGAGAACATTGTGCGCCACATGGAAATGGGTAAAACGAGGATGGAAGCCGCTATGGTCGCCTCGCGGGAGATCGGCTTCACCATCGTTTCGATGACCGTTTCTCTCGTCGCCGTATTTATTCCAGTCTTATTCCTGGGCGGCATTGTCGGCCGGTTACTCCATGAGTTCTCGGTCACCATCGTCGTTTCCATTCTGATCTCGGGCTTCGTGTCACTTACTCTCACGCCCATGCTGGGCAGCCGCTATTTGAGTGTCACCCACGCTGGCGGCCACGGGCGCGTGTATCGCTTTTTCGAGAACATGTTCGATGGCCTGGCGCACGCCTACGAAGTTACTTTGCGGGTCGCCATGCGCTGGCACGCAGTCACCATGGCGGTCGCCATCCTAATGTTGGTCGGCACTGTGTATCTGTTTAAGAGCATGCCGACCGGCTTCATCCCCAGCCAGGATAACGGCGTTATCTTCGCCCAAACGCGCGCCGCGCAGGATATCTCTTTTGAGTCGATGGCCGCTCATCAACTCGCGGTGGCCAACGTCGCCA
>JAYVUQ010000026.1:0-4291 GCA_043787785.1 Bryobacteraceae bacterium | reverse complement strand
CGCGGCGAAGAAAGCAAAGAAGAACAGGAGGGGCAGGGCAGCGCGAACGGGTCCGTTCAGCAAAGCCACCGTCGCCAAGATTCCACCTCCCAGCGCCATCAATCCAAACATCACCATCGCGTAAGGCGCATCGTAGCCGTAATCTCCGCATCGCATTGGCTTGATTGTATGCCTTCGCAAGCCAAGCCGATCAAAGGGACTTCGGACGCCGCTCATCACTGTTAAGTTCTTTCACTCCGAGTCGATGCTACTTGCCGAGTATCAAGGTCCCAACTACAAACGGCGCAGCAATGGCAATGCCGATTGCGACTTTTGTGGACGTCGCCATCTTGGTTCTGACGGATTGAATTTCGTCAAGGCGTACCAAGCGGTCCGCATGGCCGCGCTCTTCGGAAACAAGCAGAAATGACTCCTTCTTCACTGGACCGAGACGCCCGATGATCGTATCGCCCGTTTTCATCACCACGGCAAGCCTTCTGCCCTGGTGCCATTTTTCTAATTGCTCCGGCACGGTGAGTCCGGCCGCTGCGCCTATTGAGGTGAGGGCAACCAGCGCGACTACTCGATATGCAAGTGTCATGGCCCAACTATACGGCATGATGCAGGATACTGATGATCTGCAACGTAAGTCGGTTCTCTTTCGATCCACGGCCAGCAACGTGCTGCTGTCGGCTTTTGCGAGCGATAATTATTGTGTGGGTCCGCAGGTCTGTCCCGGTCCCGAAACGGTGGACCTCGAATCTGGTCTGCCCTCGGGCATCCTGCCGCATGTCGAATACGCTGAATCCACCCTCCAACTGGGCGAGCAGACGCTCACGACGGTTGTCCAAGCTCTTTACGCTGCATGAAGGGGATTCACGCTAGACTAAGTCTACAAACTAGACTAACATAAAGCTATGGAAGTCAACATCCACGAAGCGAAGACCCACCTCTCTCGTTTGCTCGAGAAGGTACTGGCCGGAGAAGACGTGGTAATCGCGAAATCCGGTCGGCCCATTGCGCGGCTTGTGCCCATCCACGGGCCGCTCCCGGTACTGGGCGACGCCCGTGGCCGGGTGGTCTTCAAACCTGGTTGGGACGACCCGTTTACCGATCAGGAGATCGGCGATCTCTTCGGCCAATAGCGTGAGACTCCTCCTCGACACCCATACTTTCCTTTTCGCGATTGCGAATCCGGCTGAACTGCCACCTCGGCTTTGCAGCCTCCTGTCGGACCCATCGGTCGAACGCTGGGTAAGCGTCGTCACCCATTGGGAGATTGCCACGAAAGTCAGCATCGGAAAGCTCGACATGCCCTCCGACAGCGCCTTCTACATCCGGCAAATCGCCAACCTTCATGCCCAAACACTAAACGTCACTCTGCAGCACTCGTTGGGAATGCACGGGCTACCGATGCACCATCGGGATCTATTCGACCGCCTGCTGATCAGCCAGGCGATGGCCGAAAACTTGACGCTGGCGAGCCGCGATCAGCAGCTCCGAGACTACGCCGTGAAGTGGATTTGGGAATAGACTCTAGGCACCCTCATCCAGCAGTAATCGGCATCGGGACTTATTTCGATCCGGCCAAATTTGCATGCCGAAAAAGCAAACCAGACGCGGCGAAGAATACCACGAAGATCCCGTGACCGATGGCCACTCGCTTCTCGAGCCCCAACGGCGCAGCCGACGACAGAATCACCGACAACACGGCCAACGCTGCCGCCATCGCGAACAACGCCCGAGCCAATCCCCGCGCCTCCAGGCGCGCCAGCCAGGCCCCAACGCGCGAACACAAACGACCCCGGGGCCCAGGTCCATCCATCCACCACTCGCGATGCCACCAACGGCACCATCAAAAGGCCCGGAGCCACCAGTGCCGAGCGCAAAATCGTCTTGCTCAGTTGTGTCATATGGGTTGTGTTCTCCCTAATGATTCCGATCAACGTCTCGAAAACAATCCACAGCGCGAACGCAAAAAGTCCCCGTTTCGCGCCCCGGCGCTCCCGGCACAGGTCGTGAAAGGTCTGCTCCATCCCCTCGCCGAAGCGTTCATGAAAAGGCTTGGGATACAGCCGCAGCAGCCGCGCGTACCAGCCTCGATAGCGGCGAACCGTAAGGTCAGTTGCCATACGACAAGCGTCCTTCCGCCACCGCCACGACGCCGCGATACCGCTCCAGCTCAGCCCTAAGCGTCGCCTTCCCATCACCCGTGATCTTGTAATAGATCCGCCGCTCGTCGTCCAACTCCCGATCAACCCTCCGATCGCTTTCCTCGATCAGCCCAGCCTCCAACATTCGCCCCACCGAGCCATACAAGGTCCCCGGACCCATCTTCACCTTGCCCTGCGAATCCAACATCACCTGTTTCATGATCCCGTAGCCATGCCGCTCCTCCGTCGAAAGCGCCAGCAGGATGTGCAGCACTGCGGGAGTCAGTGGAGCCTGTACAGAGTCCCTCTTCACCATGCTTCGATAATATATCCGTAACGGATATATGTCAGGCCGTCTGAAATGCCAAGCGGCGGGCTAACCTTCCTCGATCAGTATGGTCCCCGCGTGGACTGCGGCTAGCGCACTGTCCATGGTGGCAAGCAAACCGCTGTGCTTTCGCGCCAGCAGTGCAAGGTAGGCGTCGGTCACCTGGCGATGCCCGATAATCCCTTCCGATGGCATGTCGATGTAAGAAGCGTCGTCCGGCCAAAATTCGTGCCGGGCGAGGGAACAAATGGATTCCAGTAGAAACTTCGCCGATTTCGCCGTCGCATCCACTCCAGCCCTGAGGTGGAAACGGATCAGGGCCCCTTGTGTGATCGGGCAGGTCGCAAACCGGTGGCCCTTGCGGAACCACACCGCCGCACGCGCGTTTAGGCTGTGTTCGGGCGTCGCCAGTGCAATCAGAACATTTGCGTCGAGCAGATAAACTTTACTCTTCGTCATCGAGAGCCTCGACGTCCTTAGTGCTTACGGGTCGAGTGCAGCGGAAAGTGGGAAAACCGTATTCGCTCATTTTGATCGATGCGTCCTTCGACCCTACCGCCGCTTGCAGAATTAGGTCACCGACCACCCGACCGAGGCTCCGGTTCCGATCCCGGGCTATGGCCTTGGCGATGTAATAAGCCTCATCCGAAATGTCGAGTGTAGTTCGCACATCCGCACAATAGCACAAGAACACAACCCCGGCGGACGGGATCAACAACAGAAAGCTCTGTCATTTGCGCGCCCAAAACTACGCCAATTCCGCCTCCCCCCGCAACCCTCATACAACTGGCCCGGCCCCAGCAAAATCTCCTTCAACCCCTCCTGCACCTTCTCACTCCCAATTGCTTGCGAACTCATCGTCGTATGCGCCTCCAGCGCATCCAGAATCGCATTCAACATCTCTATCTTCAGATCGGGCGAAGTCGCACACAAGAGACGGGAGAGACGGGAACAGCCTCTTCAGGCTGCTCTGTCCCAACGGGAGCAGAATCCCTGGTCACCAAACTTTTCATCTTTCTCGCGTTGATTCCAAAGCGCTTCCACCCTGTCCCGCCAAACCGCGTTACGCCCCCGCACATAATGAAACCTGGGTGGAAGCCACATCTCCAACTCCAGGTTCATCGACAACTGAATTCGTCCCAAAACCACTCAAGCCACACGTGTCTCAACTCCAATCCATCCTGTTCAAGAGGCTATCTGAATCGCGATTCGTGAAATTACGAAACGAAGCTAAGCTCGTAACCTATCTCGAATCAACAGGATGGGTTCCGAGGCGTGGGCCAGGGCAAGCAACAAACTGACGCCAATCGCTCCACGCAGCCGAAGCACCGGGGTTAGCGGGGACAGTACACTTGGAGATAGCTCCCACGTCCACAGGCCTACCCACCCGCAATCCCAAAATTTTTCGGACCCAAACCAATGAAGCTAGATGCGCTTCTGCGTCCTCAGTCCTGGCTCGAAACTGGCAAGGCCCCGGCCCCCCTCCTCAGTGCCGGAAATGCCGAAATCCGGTCATCACCATCGCCACACCCAGTCGGTCCGCCGCAGCGATCACGTCCGGGTCCTTGACACTTCCACCCGGCTGCACAAACGCAACAGCGCCCCTCGCCGCAGCAGCTTCAAGACCATCTGGAAACGGGAAGAACGCATCGCTGGCAACAACACACCCCGCCAGCCCCAGCACCGCCTTCTCAGCCCCAAATTTCACGCTATCCACCCGGCTCATCTGGCCCGCTCCCGCCGCGATCAATTGCCCCTCGTTCGCATACACAATCGCGTTCGATTTCACATGCTTCACCACTCGCCAGGCAAACTCCAGCGCCCGCCACTG
>JAYVUQ010000025.1:0-1578 GCA_043787785.1 Bryobacteraceae bacterium | reverse complement strand
GGAATCGACTACGACTGATTGATTGCGGGAGAATTCCAGTTGGGCGCTGCGGGATTCCAGGCGGTTATTGGCAAACAGAATATCGGCCTGTGCCAGAGCAGCTTCGTTGTCGTCACCCATGGCGATGCTGGCGTCGCGGACGCCAAGCAATCCGTTCATGCCGTATCGGCTGGACAAGCCCACTACGCCCGAGGCGGTTCCTTTGAGCTTCCAACCATCGGGCAGGGAGATACCGACAACTTTGGCGAACTCGGGAAGTGGTGCGAGGGGGATTGCGGCAAATCCGGCGAGGATTCCCCAGCGCGGTTCGCCCAGGAAATTTTCAGTGCGGAAGCGGAGAGACACGGGGCGCGATTCGGGTGAGGCGGGTTCGGTTGCGATGGATATGTTTTGAGCGCGGTAGTCGATTTCACCTTTGTAATTGAGGGTTAGGGCGTTGCTTTTACCGGGTAAGATGGCCCAGCGTGGGATTTCGCCGAATTCCATTCTTCCGGTTAATTGCATTTTGGAGAGCGGGCCGGCGATGCGTGTGCGTGCGGTTAGGACGGCATGAAGGCCGAAGTCACGACCGGTGGTTAGTTTGAGGATTTCCTCCAGGAAACTGCGTTCCAGATCGACGGTGACATCTACTTCGGGCTCAGTGGTTTCACGCAGCCAAAACCGGCCACGGCCCTTCATGCGGCCGAAGCCTTGAGCGGGTTTGTCGCTTCGGGCAGGTGCGCCGGTGAAGCGTAGGGAGAAAGCGCCGTCGGAATCTGGGGATAGAGTGACGTCGGCGTCAACGTCGGTGAAATAGAAAACGGATTTGCGGTCTGCGAGCTTGAAATTGACGCGGCCGGCGCGGACTTCAATTTCGGGAAAGCGGGTGGCCTGGACTACTGATTTGCTTTGTGCGGCAGGGAGAAATGCTGTCCAATTCCACTCGCCTTGCGCGCCGCGCGAGAGGTTCAAACTGGGCTGTTCAAGGCGCAGGCTGGAGATTTCGACTCGTCCCAATAGCAGCATGAGAAGCTTTGGGCGAATTGTCATTTCGCTGACATAGGCGACTGGTTCGATGCCGAGTGAAGGATCCTCATGGATGACCACTTCGCTGACTGTTACGCTGGGACCGGTGAGAAGGCTGAAGCGCACTTCGCCGGTGTCAACTTTGCGGCCTAGTGCTTGTTCCAGACGCGTGCGGACGGCTGGGCGAAACTGATCTGCTCCGGAATAGAAGGGCATGTAGCCTATCAGGGCTAGCAGCGCGATTACGGCGGCGATTACGATATTACGACGGGTCATGCGCGGTGGTGCTCCAATACAATAGACGTTGGTAATCTTCGGGTGTGTCTACATCTTCAACAACTCGCGGGTCATCAACTTCCACCAGGCAGGCTCCTTCGAGATAAGAATAGATTACGGTTTTTGGGCTTTCGGTTGGGGCAAGGCGCAGTAGTTGATTGATCACTTGCCGGTTGATGATTGCGGGGTGGCCTCGCTTGCCCTGGTAAGTTGGCAAGGTGAGGGGACCATGGTGTGCGGCTGCCAATGCTTCGATTGTGGCTAACTTCACTTGGTTAAGGCCTGTACGTCACCTGC
>JAYVUQ010000024.1:0-2902 GCA_043787785.1 Bryobacteraceae bacterium | reverse complement strand
TTAGTGGGCGTTGATTATGTCGACGAGACATTCACGATTCCCCTGTTGTGGGTACTGGCGGTGGCGTCCTTGCTCGCGGCCGTATTGTTTGCGCTGAAGTGGCGCGTGGCGGCGATCGGGCTGTTGGGTGCCCTTTATGTTGTTTCGTTGGTGCTGCCGCGGTTGGTTTATACCTTCTATGTGAAACCTAGTGAAATTACGATTCAGAAGCCCTATATTGAACGGCATTTGGCCGGCACGCGATCGGCCTATGGGCTAACTGGGAAGTTACAGGAAGTGGATTTCGGTGCGAAAGCCGCGACTACCGACGCGGCTAAAGCCGCCATGCAAAATCGGGCGTTGCTCGACAATGTGCGCCTGTGGGACTTCAAGCCGTTCCATGATACCGTCACCCAGATTCAAGCCTTGCGGCCCTATTATGTCTTCGCCGATTCCGATGTGGATCGCTACTGGGTCAAGAAGGCCGATGGCACCAGGGAGCTACAGCAAGTTTTGCTTTCGCCTCGCGAAATTGATGTGCAGCAAGTACCGGAAGCGAAGTCGCGCTGGAATAACCCGCATTTCGTATACACGCATGGTTACGGCGTGGTGGCGGCGCGGGCCAACCAGACGACGCCCGATGGCTTGCCGGACCTATTCATCCGCAATGCGCCTCCGGAAATTACCCAACCCGGCTTTAAGATTACGCGGCCCGAGATTTATTACGGCGAAGTAACCCACGAGCCGGTGTTCGTACGCACCGGCCAGCAGGAGTTTAATTACCCGGCCGGCTCAGACAATGTCCACTTTCGCTATGACGGCAAGGGCGGATTCCCTATCGCTTCTTTTGGAATGCGCTTTGCGGCGATGTTGCGCGAAGGGGATTGGAATATTCTTTTCACGCAGTTCATGACGCCCGAAAGCCGGATGATGATCCACCGCAATGTTCGCGAGCGTGTAGATACCGTGGCCAGCTTTCTGGAATGGGATGCCGACCCGTACCTGGTGATTACAGACGAAGGTCGGCTGGTGTGGATGCTGGACGGCTATACGACGTCGAAGCGCCATCCCTATTCACGCTCGTTGGGCGGGGGTGCTTATAACTACTTACGCAATAGCGTCAAGGCCACCGTCGACGCCTATGACGGATCGCTGAAGATTTACGTCTTCGAGCCGAAGGACCCGGTGATCCAGGTCTACATGCGGCTGTTTCCAAAATTGTTTACGCCGAGCGCGGAGATGTCGGCCAATTTACGGGAGCACCTGCGCTACCCCGAGGTATATTTCCGGGCGCAAGCCGAGATCTTCCGCCAATTCCACATGCGCGACGCCGAGGCCTTCTATAACAAGGAAGATGTGTGGGATGTGGCGACATCGACGTCTACCCAGGAAGGCGCCAGCAACACTTACGAACCCACTTACGTCATCACCACGCTGCCCGGTTCTGCAAAACCGGAGTTTGCGCTCACATTACCATTTACGCCGCGTAATAAACAGAACTTGATTGGCGTTTTGCTGGCCCGCTGCGACGACGGCCACTATGGCGAATTGATGGTGCTGCAGCTTTCTAAGCAAGAACTAATTTACGGGCCAATGCAAATCGGGGCGCGGATCAATCAGGATCAGACCATTTCTAAAGACTTGAGTTTGTGGAACCAGCAGGGCTCGAAAGTGTTGCTGGGGCAGACGCAGGTGCTGCCGCTCGAACGCTCGTTCTTATACGTGGAGCCGATTTACATACAGGCGGCGCAAGCGCCGATGCCGCAGTTGAAGAAAGTGGCTTTGGCCCTGGGAAATCAGATCGCCTACGCCGATACCTACGACCAAGCCTTGGACCAATTGCGTAGCCAGTTGTCGATCGCTCCAGCCCCGCCCGTTATCTCAAAGACTAACGAACCCGTAGCTGCTCCCGTAGCCGTAAAGCCATCGGCGGACCGGGTAGAGGCCATCAAACAACGCTTCCGCCGCTATCGCGACCTGCAATCCCAAGGCAAGTTTGCTGAAGCGGGCAAGCAGTTAGAAGAGATCGAGGCGCTGCTTGGGCGCTAAAGCTAAAACGCCGAAACTTCGACGATCTTGGCCTTAATCTTGTCGCGCTGATTACTCTCGCCACCCATGGCCGGATCGCTGCCGTCATATTGGGCGCGGATCATGCCCTTCCGGTCAATAAAGACCAGCTTGGGCACCGTGCCCGGGGTCATCAGTGAAATCTGCAAAAATTTGAAGGACTTCTCAACTGTCGACCAGCCAACGGGAAAGCCCGGCTTGAAGCGTTCAATGAAGGGTGGCACCACCATGGGCCCATCTTCGACGAAATCACAGGCCAGCATCTGCACCTTAGGCCCAAACTCCGCCTGCAGGCTGCGCATCAATTGCGTAACCATCTGGCAATGCTGGCAACTGGACCGGATCATGGCCAACACCACCGTCTTGCCCTTGTACTGGCTGAGCTTCATCGGCCCGAGGGGCGTGGTGAACTCGAACTCGGCGACGCGAGGGATTTGCTGAGCGTGGGCTAGCATGCCCGCGGTGCCTAGGGCCAGAAGTGCTCTTCGTTGCATAATTCTCAGTTTAGCGCTCGACCGGCGGCTGCGCATACTGGGTAGCGCGCTGCTTCTTTTCGACTTCGATCCTGGTTTGGCGCATGGCGGGCGTCCCAGGTGTCGAAGGGTAAATAGTAAAGTCCCGCAGCGCCACGCGCGCGGGCTGTCCGTTCAAGCGGATCAACTCCTGGTTAAGCTCAATCACATGCGCGCGGCCCAGTTCCAGGGCGTGTTCGTGGGGCTGATAGATCGAGCCGATGGGGAACTCGAGGTAAGGCGTCGCGCTTTGCTCGATGTGGTTGCCGAGTAAGTGGCTCACCAAGTGGGTGGCGGCGAAATCGACCAGCCGCTGCGTGCTGCGGGAATAGGTAGCCCAATCG
>JAYVUQ010000023.1:0-2273 GCA_043787785.1 Bryobacteraceae bacterium | reverse complement strand
GCGAGAGTGAACTCCCTCGCCCCACGGCTCATCAATGCCGCCACGCGCACCCCAGCGGCCCGCGGGACTGCGCGGACTAACAGAAACACGAGCGCCGATAACACTATACTAATCAATTATTTAGCGTTCAGAAAGTAACCCGGTACGCGAAGGACTAAGGTGATTTTTGCCTAGTCCGACCCTGCATGAAACGCTCAGATCTGCCGACGTACACCGTGGCACCAGTGTGCCTGCTTGTCATGCGCTTGCGTCTTTTGCAGTTCTTCACGATCATGGGTCTCCTGGCCTTGCCGGGGTTAGCGCAGCGTTACGCCTTCAAACAGTACGGGCCTGAACAGGGGCTTGACAATCAGGTTCCGGTCGTCATTCAGCAGGATGCCGCCGGCTTCATGTGGGTGGCCAGCCCGAATGGCCTCTACCGCTACGACGGCTACCGCTTCCGCAAGTTCACCGTGGCCGACGGCCTACCGGGGGATTTCGTGGTGGGCTTGCACGAAAGCGAACCGGGCCGATTGTGGGTGACGGCCATTGATGGCCGGGTGGCGGTGAAGTCTGGCGGACGCTTCGTGATCATCCAGGATCCTCTCGTCGCGGCGGTCTCGCCGCACGGCGTAAGCAGCTCCATCGGGCCCGATGGACGCGTCCTCATGTACTTAGCCACCTCGCAAGGCTTGGTAATTGGACGCCCGAATGGTAACGGCAATGGCAAAGAGCAGGGTTATCGCTTTGAAAAGGCGCCGCCACCTGTCGGTGCCTTCGACCGTTTTGCGACCGGTGTCTATGCCGAAGGCGCGGGCAAGGTCTGGTACGGCTGCGGCAAATCGATTTGCCAGTACGAGAACGGCCAGACCGTGGTCTACAACGCCGGGCGCGGCGTCCCGGAGGATCGGTGGATCAGCTTCTTGCGGCCCAAAGGCGGGTCGCTTTGGGTCCGCAGCCGCAGGTCGCTGATTGAGCTGAAACCTGGCCATCAGCGCTTCGAAGAACCCGAGTCACAGGTGAAGCCGATCCAGGCGAACTTCCCTTCTCTGATGGTGGATCGCCGGGGGCAGTTGCTGGTTCCCACCAACAACGGCATCGCCATCCGGCGGGCTGGCGGAGGCGTCAACGCGTGGCGGACGATCGGGAAGCGCAACGGATTGCCTTTGAACGAAGTGGCCACGGTAACCGAGGACCGCGAGGGCTCCATTTGGATCGGCATCACCGGCGGCGGCGTGCTGCGTTGGCTCGGCTACCACGAGTGGGAAAGCTATACCGAAACCGAAGGACTGGCGGGAGATCTGGTTTACGACATCGTCGGCAACCGGCAGGACGGCATCTGGGTGGCCACCGGAAATGGCCTTAGCGTGGGTCATCTGCGGGAGGACCGGTGGGACTGGAAGACCGTTCCCTTGCCCGGTGTCGACGTCATCAAGGGCTTGGCGCGCGACTCGTCCGGCAACCTGTGGGTCGCCCCCGATAGCCCGCAACTGCTATTACTCGGCCCCACCGGAGTTCGCAAGGCACGCATCGCGCTGCCCAACGTCCTGCCTTGGAGCGTCACTGTCGATTCCACCGGCATGGTGTGGATTGGCACCAATCAGGGGCTCTATACACTGTCTCCGGGAGAGACCACGGTCCAGGCCGTTACCCTGCCGGCCGAGAACCAGGAGAAACGTCAGCGGGCGGTGATGAAGGTGGTGGAGACCCGGCAACACGAAATTTGGGTGGCCAGTTACCGCGGCCTGTACCGGCTTCGCGACGGCCACTGGTTGCGTTATCAGCAGAAAGACGGCCTGCGCCAGGATGCGCTCAGCCACCTGGCCGAAGGGACCAACGGCGACCTCTGGCTGGGCTACCGGACCGGTGCCGGAATTTCGCGGGTGTCTCCCGATGGAACCCGGCTGCGGGTCGATCATTTCGATCGCCACAACGGCTTGCAGTCAGACCAATCCTACTTCATCGGCTTCGACCTGCGCGGCGACCTGTGGAATGGCAGTGACACCGGCGTCGAGGTGCTCACCGAAGAGGGTAGCTACGGCCGCCACATCCGGCATATGGACCGCAATACCGGTCTCGTCTGGAACGACACCACGACCGATGCCTTTCTGGCCGACACCGATGGCAGCGTCTGGATCGGCACCAGCCGCGGGTTGGCCCATTATTCCTCCACCGGCGAACCACCCATTCGCGGGGTGCCGCCTGTCGAAATCACCTCGGT
The DNA here is from genome assembly GCA_043787785.1 of Bryobacteraceae bacterium. Lineage (GTDB taxonomy): Bacteria > Acidobacteriota > Terriglobia > Bryobacterales > Bryobacteraceae > JALHNI01. The sequence goes on along the minus strand of JAYVUQ010000023.1, from coordinate 73 downwards.
CAAGCTCGGGCGCAACTCGCTGCACTTGGTGTATAGCTCTCTCAGCTATCAGTTGGAGAATAGCTTGCAGTTC
>JAYVUQ010000022.1:0-6038 GCA_043787785.1 Bryobacteraceae bacterium | reverse complement strand
TTCTCTACTGACCACACCGACATCTCGCTCGATAATCTGCGCATGTTCCGTCTCGGCACCAAAAACCCGGAAACCGAGAAGCTGGAATCGAAGCGAAAGAAAGAGGACGAACCCGTCACTCTTTCCGCCCAACGGAATAAAGACCTGCCCAAGTTACTCGACGCCAAGCCAGAACTGAGAGACTTCTACAACACCTACGATGAATTTGCCGTCACCGGCAAAGACCGTGACGAATACAAGAAATTTCTCGAAGGATTGGAGCCCGATGAGCGCAAGCTCCTCGAAAATGGCGAGAATTTCTACTTACTCGACCTCAAGAACCTCGGCGGCCTCGTCATGCCCGTGATTCTCCAAGTGGATTACACCGACGGTACCAAAGACGACCTGCGCCTGCCCGCCGAAATTTGGCGTCGCAACAACAGCGCCGTTTCCAAGCTGCTCATTACCCCCAAAGAGATTAAGCAGATCACCCTCGATCCGCACCTCGAGACCGCCGACACCGATTTGGCCAATAACTACTTCCCCCGCCGACCCTTAAAGCGGCAGTTTGAGCTCTTCAAGGACAAAAAGCTCACCAACCCCATGCAAGACTTGAAGCCCAAGCCGCCCGCCAAGGAGGGCCAACCGTAATTCCATGCGCGGCCTCACACTAGCCGTTCTGGCCGTCGCCGCCTGGGGCCACAGCTATCACTCCTCCATCGCACAGTTGGACTACATCTCCGCCAAAAAGACTGTCGAAGTGATGCTCTTCCTCCATACCGAGGACATCGAGCAAGCCTTTCACGCCCAACTCGGTGCAAATGCCAGCTTTGACGACCCAAGAGCCGCCGAAAAGTTTGTCCGCGACTACCTGAAGTCGCATTTCATCGTTCGCGACAAACGCACCGTCCCGCTACCCCAGATTTGGGTGGGCATGGAAGTAAAAGTCCATTTTCTCATCGTCTACCTCGAGTTCCCCCTTGCCGACGGCTGGGCCGGACTCACCCTCGAAAACCGTATCCTCCTCCAACGCGTCCCCGGCCAACTCAACAGCGTCCAAGTCAAGCACGACGGCAAGCCCCGCCATGAACTCCAGTTCACCCTCTCCGCCCCCGGAGCCAAACCTCTCACCCCCCCCTAACCGTTCACAACAAACTTGCCATTTCCCTTCAACCACTTACCCGAAAACCCGAAAATCCGTCTGCTATCCTTTCAGTAGCACCAGATGACCATTGGGGGGTAATAACGCAGAAGTCAAATGGAATCAACAAGTCCCGGCTTGGTTTCGTCACCTCGTTTTGGGTAGGACGGGCCTTCTGGCCCGTCTAAACATGCCCCGCAAAAGCACGCGCAATCGGGTCAGCGTCCTTTTGCACCAAACCGACAATGCCCAACAAGTAGGCATTCTTCGTAAACGTGAACACCGGTGTTCCCGCATCTCTACCGTAGTAGCCGCCAAACGCCGGCACGAACTTGGCCTCCTGCAAGTGATTCTTAAGGTCAAGCAGTAGAATTGCAGCACCATCCGGAGTGAAGTTTTTCACCAGAAAAAGCTGGTAGGTCTGCTGGCCATGCTTGTATTCGGCCAGGTTGCCGCCCGGCATGAAGTCCTTACCCAGAGTCTCCTTCGCGACGATTGTCACCCTAATCAAATCGGCCTTGGGGAACTTCCGCGTCTCGTCCACTGGCTTCGGCACTGGCGCAGCTTTCGGCTTCTCCACAATTTTCGGTGGCTCATTGGCGCACGAACTCAGCAAAGGCAACAGGCAAACGAAACGTCGGCGAATCATAGAGGACATTATGCGACACCCCGTGCGACACTGCGAACTGATGAAACTGCTTCTGTTTGCGATCACCCTGTTGGCCCAGGATGCCGCCGTCACCCCGGCCAAGAAGATGGCTCTGTTTAACGGCAAGAATCTCGATGGCTGGTATACCTGGTTGCGCGAAACCAAATACGAGGATCCGAAGCAGGTATTCACCGTGCAAAACGGCGCCATTCACGTCACTGGCGCCGATTGGGGCGGTCTGGCCACCAAACAGGCCTATCGCAATTACCACTTGATTGTGGAATGGCGTTGGGGCGGCAAGACGTTGCCGCCGCGCGTCAAGAACGCCCGCGACTCCGGCATTTTGGTCCACGCCGTCGGCGAGGACGGCAAGTATAACGACACCTGGCTCGAGTCAATTGAATCGCAGATTATCGAAGGTGGCGCGGGCGATATAATTCTCGTCGGCGGCAAAGACAAGCCCTCGCTCACCGTCAACACCGTGCAAGATGGCCGCGAAGTCTATTGGAAACAGGACGGAAAGCCGGTCACCAAAGACAGCGGGCGTTTCAACTGGTATGGCCGTTCCCGCCTCTGGAAAGACGTCATCGATTTCCGCGGCGTCGAAGACATCGAAGCCCCCATGGGCAAGTGGAACCGCCAAGAGATTTTTTGTCAGGACGACAAGATCACCTACGTCGTAAACGGCAAAGTGGTCATCCACGGCTACAACTCGTCGCATCGGGCGGGCAAAATTCAGTTGCAAAGTGAAGGAGCGGAGATTTACTTCAGGCGGGTGGAATTACGGCCCATCAAAAAGATGCCGCCGTTAAATTGATGGGGTGCCCTACGGGGCTTGAACCCGCGACATCCGGAATCACAATCCGGCGCTCTACCAACTGAGCTAAGGGCACCACAACTCCTTCTAGTGTACTACTTCAAACCCGCCTGTTTCCACAAGGCATCCACCCGGGTCTTCACTTCGGGGCTCATTTTCATCACGTCTGGCCAGCGGCGGGTGAAGCCTTCCTCGGGCCCCTTGCGCGTGGCGTCAATGCCCATCTTCGACCCCCAGTTGGGCATCCGCGAGGCATGGTCCAGCGAGTCGATGGGCCCAAGGACGAATTCGATGTCGCGCTGCGGGTCGATGTTATTGAGCGCCTTCCAGGCCACCTCGCTCACGTTGCGGACGTCGACATCGTCGTCAACCACCACGATGCACTTGGTGAACATGGCCTGCCCCAGGCCCCAAATGGCATGCATCACCTTGCGCGCCTGCATCGGGTAGCTCTTCTTGATGGAGACCAGCATCAGGTTGTGAAACACGCCTTCGGCCGGCATGCACATGTCGTGGATTTCGGGGATCGTCATGCGCAGCATCGGCATAAAGATGCGCTCAATGGCCTTGCCCATGAAGTAATCTTCCATCGGCGGCGGCCCCACGATAGTGGTCGCGTAAATGGGGTTCTTGCGGTGCGTCAGGCACGTGACGTGGAAGACCGGGTAATCGTCTTCCAGCGAATAAAAGCCCGTGTGGTCGCCAAACGGGCCTTCGCGCCGCAGTTCGTCCAGGTTCACGTAGCCTTCAAGGATGTATTCCGCCTGCGCTGGCACTTCAAGATCGACCGTTTGGCACTTCACCATCTCGACGGGTTTGTTGCGCAAAAAACCGGCCACCATCATCTCGTCGATATCCGGCGGCAACGGCAGAATCGCCGAGTACATCGTCGCCGGGTCAGCCCCGATCGCCACGGCGACTTCCATCTTGCGGTGCTGGCCCGCAATTTGTAACTGCCGGAAATGGTCCGCGCCCTGCTTGTGTTTCTGCCAGTGCATGCCAGTCGTGCGCTCGTCATAAACCTGCATGCGGTACATCCCGCAGTTGCGCTTGCCGTTGCGCGGGTTTTTGGAGAACACCATCGGCAAGGTGATGTAAGGCCCACCGTCCTGCGGCCAAGTGGTCATCACCGGCAACTGGTGCAGGGAAAAGTTATCGCGGAGGATCACTTCCTGGCAGGGCCCGCTCGAAACATTTTTGGGGAAGAATGCCCCCAATTCGGCGAGCTTGGGCAGCATTTTCAGCTTGTTCATCAAGCCCTCGGGAGCTTTCATGTCCATGAACCCGCTGATGCGGTCGGCGAACTCCTCCATCTTGCCGACGCCCAAGGCGATCTCCATCCGGCGATCGCTGGCAAAGGCATTGATGAGGACGGGGACGCTGGAGCCCTTGGGTTTTTCGAACAAAAGCGCCGGGCCGCCGCTCTTCACGGCGCGGTCGGCGAACTCCGTCATTTCGAGCTTCGGGTCCACTTCGAAGGAGATACGCTTAAGTTCGCCCGCTTTTTCCAGGGCAGCGATGAATTCGCGAAGGTCTTGATAGGCCATGTCTGTATCTTTGATTATGATCGTAAGTGATGTCTGAACGTATCGCTTTCGTCACCGGCGCCAGCCGCGGCATTGGCCGCGCCTGCGCCCTTTCTCTTGCCGCCGCCGGCCACAAGCTCGTGATCGCCGCCCGCCACCAGGACGCCCTGGAGGCTTTCGCCGGGGAGTTGCGCTCCTCAGGCGCCACCGTCTTTGTGCAGCCGATTGACCTGGGCTCCAGCGAATCGATCACCGAAGCCTTCGGGCGCACCCAAAAGGACTTCGGGCCCGTCACCATCCTGGTGAACAACGCCGGCATCACCAAGGATGGCCTGGCCCTCCGGATGAAAAAGGATGATTGGGACAGTGTCATTCAGACCAACCTCACCGGTGCCTTTCTCTGCTGCCAGCAGGCCATGCAAAGCATGTTGAAGGCACGTTGGGGCCGGATGATTAATATTTCGAGTATCGTTGGCCAGACCGGCAATGCCGGGCAGGCGAACTATGTGGCTTCGAAGGCCGGCCTCATTGGCTTGACGAAGACCCTGGCCCAGGAGTTAGCCAGCCGGACGATTACCGTAAATGCCGTAGCGCCCGGCTTTATCGAAACCGATATGACGAATATTTTATCCGAGGAAGTGAAAGGTAAGTTGCTCGCGTCAATTCCGCTGAAGCGCCTCGGTAAGCCCGAAGACATCGCCGCAGCTGTCAGGTTCCTGGCTAGTGAAGAAGCTAGTTACATTACCGGTCACGTCCTCGATGTAAACGGTGGCATGTATATGTGAATTACAAGCCATGCCGGGCGAAGATCTCGCCGCAATACAGCAGGGCGCGCGGAATGTGAAAGCAACCCTTGTAATGGTTGCCTTTTAGAGTAAGTTCGGGCAAGCCGTGCTTATCCAAGTAGCCGAACCACTCCTGGCCCTCGCCATCGCGAAAGTGTTGCCAAGTGAATTGATCAACTTGGTCGAACATGATGAGCCATTTTATATCTTGCGTGCGATCGTAGGCGTGGGCTAGGGCGACCAGCGCCTCCACATGCACCCACCACAGCCGCTGCGAGCTTTCGAGCTGTAAGGTGGGGTGGCCGGCCATGTCGATGAAATAGGGGAAGCCATTCTGCCAGTGGGCCATCGTAGCTTCGATAATCTCGAGCAGCCACTCTTCCATGGCGGCGTCGGGAAGATAGTCGAGCAGTCGTAGTAAGATCCAGGCAATTTCAAAGGAACTGCCCGGGCACAATAGTCGGCCTTCAGGTGTAGAGTGCGATGCGACGGTCTCGAGTAGCACGCCTTGATGTTGATGTGCTGTTACCTTCTGCAGGCACTCCCGCATCACTGCTAGATACTGCGGATTTGAGTTACCCTCGGCCAGCTCAAGCGCCATAAAGGCGAGTACATAAATGTCCGCCAGTTGGCTCGCTGGTGGGCCCGGTTGGGGCCGGCCCAGAAGTGAGGGATCGTCAATCCAACGCCGTATTTGGGCGAACAGCCTCTCAGCCTCCGCCCGAAGCGAAGCATTGTTGGTGGCCTTGCTGAGCTCTAGAAACCCGAGCATCACAAAGACGGCGCCATAAGGCTTGCGTTGGTAACCAGCCGGTGAGCCGTCCTGGTTAAGTGAGAAGTAACAGCGTCCTTCGGCATCATGGACATGCCGCTGGAGAAAGTCAGCGCCGCCTTGGGCGGCGGCGAGCCACTCGGGGCGCGGCTCGATTTGGCGATAGAGTTTGGATAAGGTCCAGATTTGGCGGCCATTCATCCAGACGTACTTCCGGTCGTCGTAAACCTTGCCCTGGCGATCAAGACAAGTCCAGAAACCGCCGTTTTGGTGGTCGACCGAGTGTCGCATCCAGAAGGCGATGATGTTGTTGAGTAACTCGTCGCGGTAACGTTGAGCGCGGGTCATGACCCTAATTCTTGAATACGA
>JAYVUQ010000021.1:0-4952 GCA_043787785.1 Bryobacteraceae bacterium | reverse complement strand
GTTTCTCCACAATTCGTAAGGGCGAACGCGCCGGCGGCAGTGACAAATGAGCGTCGATCCATAGCCTTCAGATTATAACTACTCCCAGGGGCGATCCTTACGATAGGAGGCGTGGGCAGCGAGCGGCAGATCGGTTTGGAAGTACTTACGATAGGCGGCGATCCAGTCGGTGGCGATCTCGCGTTGGGCGGTGGGCAGATCGACGAGGCCTTGGCAGACTAACTGGCGGAGTTGGGTTTCGAGGGCATCTTTCACGCCTGCATTCCAGACGCCAGTGGCATAGGGTTGGGGCCAAAGGTTACGGACGTCGGTGGCGCCGCCGAGGGCGGGGGCGATGAGGTAATCAACCTCATAACGGCGGGGGGCTGGCTGAATGCCGTAGTTAGTAAAGACTTGGCCAGCCAACGACGCGGGCACGATGCGGAGCGAGTCGTTCGCGGGGACGGCGCAGATCTGTTCGCGGGAAAGCGCTAGCGTCGCACCGGGAGTTAAGCGGGCATCGGGCTTGAGGGGGCGATCGGCACGCGTGTTTAACCACCAAAAGCCGGAGACAACTAAGGCAGCGGCCACGGCGGGCCAGACCCACTTTGGCTGGGGCACCGTGGCTTCTGGAAGCGCTTGGAGGCGGGCTCGCAGAAGCTGTGAGGATGCATCACCATGCGGAATTGGCGGCAGGAGAACGGACTCACGTACGGCGACGAAGGCCGCCATGGCATCCAACAATCCCGCTTGCCGGGCAAGGCAAATTTGGCAATGGGCCAAGTGTAGTTCAAGGTCCGTTGATTGCTCCGGGGGAAGTTCCTGGTCGGCCAGTTGCAGTAATTGGGCGTCGGTAAGGTGGAGCATACCTAGATGGCCTCCGCCTGGGTGATCTTTAAGAGGGCGCGACTGAGGATCATGGCGACCGAACCGAGCGAAATCCCCAAGACATGGGCGATTTCGCGATAGCGCAGGCCTTCCGCGCGTAGGTGGAGACACTGCTGATCTCGCGGGGGCAGCGAGCGGACAATGGCGAGCAAGCGCCGGTGCCTTTGGGAGAGAGCAGCAGACAATTCGGGGCCGGGTTCGGGGCAAGGCTGCTGATCGTCCAAATTCAGGTGGGGCCGGCGAGTGATTCGACGCCGTTCCCGCAGTGCCAGATTGTGACCGACGCGAAAGAGCCAGCCGCGCAGATTCTGACGCGACTTTCCCTGCCGCAAATGCTGGAACAACGCCAAGAAGACCTCCTGCACCAATTCTTCGCCAACGGGGACGGACAAGCCCAACGACAGCAGATACCGCAACAGAGGCAGCCGATGAACGGCGAACAGACCAGCGACTTCGTCGGCGAGAGTTGCCTCGCTGTGTTGCGCCGCTACCTTAATATTCATCATCATGGCGGTTTGTTCAGGGAACTTTTAATTTACAGGCAAAATGGCTGAACAAGAAGCGCGTGAAAGGAATGTTTAGATGTGGTTTCGTTTTTTGTATTCACAGTTCTCTTGGTTTCTACCGAATCGCCCGCGGGCGAGATTCGCCTGATCGTTCAGGATGCCAGCGGAGCGCCCATGCGGGCAGCGGGCCAACTGAATGCGCTCCGTTTTGAGACCGACCATCGAGGCCAGCGGACTTTTAGTAGTTTGCCCTATGGGCGGTACCGGTTGAGCGTGGGTCGAGAGGGCTTTGGAACCGGGACGGTGGAACTGACGGTGGATTCACCCGCGGTGGTGACGCGGACGGTGAAGTTGACGATTGGGGCTTCCAGTTCGACAGTGACCGTGGTGGGCACGACGCCGCTGGCGGGGGTGGGCATCGCAGCGGATGAGCTTCCGGTTACGGCCCAGACCGCCAATGCGGGGGATCTGCAGCGGAGCGGGGCTACGAACCTGGGAGACTTTTTGAATCAGCGGCTGAACGGGGTCTTCATCAATGAAATGCAAGGCAACCCCTTTCAACCGGACGTAAACTATCGCGGCTATACCGCATCACCGCTGCTGGGCACGCCGCAAGGATTGTCGGTATATGTGGATGGCATGCGAATGAATCAGCCGTTCGGCGATGTGATGAGTTGGGATCTGATTCCGCGGGTGGCGATCGCCGAGATTACTTTGATCCCAGGGTCGAATCCGCTGTTCGGCCTGAATACGCTGGGTGGTGCGATCGCCGTCGAAACTAAAAGTGGGCGCACGCGGCCGGGCACTTCGTTGCAGTTAAGCGGCGGTAGTTTTGGGCGGAAGGTGGCCGAAATTGAGCATGGGGGCGGAAACAGCAAAGGCCTGGACTGGTATCTGGCCGGCAATCTCTTCTTTGAAGATGGCTGGCGGCAATCGTCGCCATCGAACGTACGTCAGTTTTTTGGCAAGGTCGGCTGGCAAAGAGAAAAGACCTCGCTGGGCTTGAGCTTTAGTTATGCAAACAACTTACTCAACGGCAATGGTCTGCAAGAGTTCCGCTTATTGGAGCGCGACTATCGCAGTAGCTACACCTTGCACGACGCCACGGCGAATCGCTCGCCGCTAGTGAATGTTACGGGTCGGCATAACTTGAATAGCGAAGTAAGTTTGTTCGGCAATATCTACTATCGTTCTATTCGGACCAATACATTCAACGCGGATATCAACGAAGGATCGTTGGATCAGTCGGTGTATCAGCCTAGCGCCGCTGAGCGAGCGGCTCTCGCCGTGGCGGGTTACACCGGTGTGCCCGCGAGCGGAGCTACCGCGGTGAATACGCCTTTTCCATACTGGCGTTGTATTGGCAACGCGCTGCTGCGGGACGAGCCGGGTGAGAAATGCAATGGGCTGATTAACCGGGGCCGGTCAAACCAGCATACTTATGGCGGCGCGGGACAGGTGAGTTGGTTCCGTTCGCTGGCCGGGAGGCGCAATCAATTTACAGCGGGTACGGCGTGGGACCGCAGCAGTGTGGGCTTTCGGCAATCGTCGGAGTTAGGCTATCTGAACCCGAATCGCAGTATTACCGGGGTGGCCGCTTTCGGCGATAGAGTGACGGGCGGCAATATCAATGGCGAGCCCTACGACACGCGGGTCGACCTGGATGGGCGGATCCAAACCGCGAGTATTTATGGCACGGATACGCTGGCGCTGGGTGCGTTGAGCTTGACGGCGTCGGGACGTTTCAACCGGACGGTGGTGAACAATCAGGACCGGATATTGCCGAGTGGCTCAGGATCATTGAGGGGCCGGCATATCTTTAGCCGGTTCAACCCCGCGGTGGGCGCGACCCACCGGATGGGGGCAGGCTTGAATTCCTACTTCAGCTTTAGCGAGGGCAGCCGGGCACCGACTTCGATTGAGCTGGGCTGCGCGGACCCGGAGAATCCATGTAAGTTACCGAATGCGATGGCAGGCGATCCACCTTTGCTGCAAGTCGTCACGCGAACCCTGGAGGCTGGTGTGCGAGGCGGCGGTGGGGAACGGAGAGCGCAATGGAACCTGGGGTGGTTTCGAGGCGACAACCGGAACGACATCTTGTTTATCGCTGCGCCGCAAACGGGCTATGGCTATTTCAAGAATTTTGGCCGTACCCGGCGGCAAGGGCTGGAAGCAGGCGTCAGTGGGCGGATTCGCCGAGCGACTTTGGGCTCGAGTTATACCTTCTTGAATGCTTCCTTTGAAAGCAAGGAGACGCTATTGGGTGGGAGCAACAGCGGGAATAATGGCACGGCGAAAGGCCTCGGCGGACTGATTCAGGTGCAGCCAGGGAACAATATTTCGCTCGCACCGCAACACACGGCCAAGGCCTACGCCTCAGTGCAGGCCACACGGCAACTTGCGTTTGATACAGGAATGGTGGCGGTGTCAGGCGCGTATGCGCGGGGCAACGAGAATAACCTGCATCAATCGGACGGTACTTACTATTTGGGCTCAGGAAAATCAGAGGGTTATGCGATATTTAGCGCGGGCGCGCGTTACTTGGTCCACCGGCGGATCGAAGTTTTCATTCAGGCCACTAACTTACTGAACCGAAGATACTACTCGGCGGCTCAGTTGGGTCCGGCTGGCTTTACCGCCCAGGGGGCATTTCAGGCGCGGCCATTTCCGGTGACGAACGGTGAGTACCCGCTAGTGAGGTCGACGTTTTTCGCGCCCGGAGCCCCGCGTGGTGGCTGGGCCGGGATGCAGATCAGATTCTAGTCGATTCGCTTGGTTTCCACGGAACCGTTGGACTCCCAGGCAGCGAGAACGCCACCAGACGGGAGTGCCAAGAGCGCGACGAAGCCGCCGGCAGGCGCTAGAACCGTGGGCAAAGCGGCGTCGGGGGTGAGGATCTGGATGGCGGATTCATGCGTCCAAGCAGCGTAAGTCCCGCGCTTGTTTTGCGCGAGCGAAACATCTTTACCAGCGCCGATCTTCTTTTCTGTTCCACCGTCCATCGTGAGGAATATGTCGCCGTCACGCCGCCAAGCGGTGATTACTTTGCCCTTCTCCACGGCGAGCGCGCCGCCATCCATGGGGCAGGCATTGAGCTTCCAAGTTCCTCGGCCGAGTTTCTCGGCGGGAGCGAAGCGCTGGCCATCGGTAGAACTGGTGAGGTAGAGGTCGCGCGAGCCGGCGAGGGAATTGCGCCACATGGCGAACAGCCGACCGGTTTCATCAAAGGCGAGCGACGGGTGGCAACATTGGCAAATGGTGCCGTCTGGCGATTCATACACCAGGACGTTCTTCTGCCAAGTGACGCCGCCGTCGGTGGAGCGCGATCCGTAGAGCCGGGTCCCTTTCTCGCGAAGGTCAAGCCAGGTGGCGAACAGGGAGCCATCCGGGCTGGAGGCGAGGGCATGCAAACCCTCGCGCGCGGCAGCCGGGACGTCATTGATGGTGGCGCTACGTTTCCAAGTGACGCCGCGGTCAGTAGAGCGCCAAACGGCGAGGTTTCCGCTCTCTGGCGAGCCGTGCGCGTGTGCGCCAGCGGAAACGCTTTCGCCGACGATAGCAGCAACGACGAGCGTGTTC
>JAYVUQ010000020.1:0-5698 GCA_043787785.1 Bryobacteraceae bacterium | reverse complement strand
TGGTTGCCTCGCCCACGGACTCTACATCCCTATCCTGAGGTCCGTTTTGACGCCAGATATCCGAGGTAAGAGCCGTATGCGGTAGTGCCGCTCGTACGGATCCGTGCGGGGGCGGTCAGCGATGATCGTCCCTACCGCGACCTTTTTGGCTTCCATTCGGCGGTAGGCGGCAGTTAAAGCCCTTTACCGAAGCTCGCCCACTTCGACGAGCCCCGCCACGGCCCAAGCCGTGCCGGCGGCCGAAATCCATTGGTCCGGCCCATACGGGAACCCCGATTCAAAGTACGGCTGAAACTTGGGCGCCCGGCTACGAACGAGCCACGTGCCGTCCTCGTGCTGGGTCCGCTTCAGCCAACGCGCGCCGGCGGCCAGCTTCGGATGATTGGCCGGCCACGCACCGCCCTCACGCAGCGCAAAAAGTGCGAGGCCGGTGGAATAGGCGTCGCCGCGCAGATGGCGATTGCCGCCCCAACTGCCGTCGCGCTGCTGCGCCGCCCCCAGGTCTTTGGCGGCCTTCTCGATCATCGCTGGCGCGCCGCCTGCCCATTTTAGACCCAATAGCTTCATCGCGCGCTCGTCGGTGGTACGCGCGGTTTGGGCTTCGAGCCAACGCCGCGCCTGCTCGACGCGCGCCGGCACCATCGGGGCCAGGGCGGGGTTGGTGAACCGGGGCGCCAACCATACCGTCAACGCCGTCCGATGAAGGTCCGCCTCTTCGATTGGGCTACGGCTCACGCCGTGTTGCGACCAACTTCCATCCGGCATCTGCTTGGCCCACAGATAGCGCGCCAGCATTTCCGCTTCCGCCGTGCGCTCCCCGCCCAATCCCTGCGCCTCCAGCAGCCAATACATCACGCTGTCGATATCGCCGCCGCCCGCGAGCATTTGCTGCGAGGCACTGAAGGAACGCGCGATTTCCGCCTTCAGCCGTAGCCCGCGCGCCTCCATCAAAGCTGGTTGCGGCGAAAGCCCCGCTGTCTTTGCCCGCGAAGCCACAAACGACGTCAAGTGCGAGTGATGGCAACCATTGCAGCCCGATTGGGCGAAGAAGCCTTCCGTGCCTTGCTCGATGCGGGCCAGCGCGGCTGGCGTGCCCGGGCCCTTGCCAAAACCGGCTTCTGGCGCGGCCGGTGCGGGCGTCGCGCCCAACAGCTTCAGCACCGCCGGATGGTTGAACTTGCGTGCCCAGGCGACGGCGTCTTGCCCGTAGGTGTCTTTCCCGGCCCGGTCAGCGCCTTTGGCCAGCAACAGCTTCACCACGGCCGGATCCTGATTTTCTGACGACACGGCAAACATCAGCGGCGTCATGCCCCGTACATCCTTCGCCTTCACATCGGCGCCCGCGTCGAGCAGCATCTTGACCTTGGCCGCATCGTAATGCGCGGCGGCGAGCATTAGCGGGCTTAAACCCTTCAACTGAATGTCCCCGTGCTTGACTGCCCCGCTGAAGCTGTTTTGTTGATTCACCTGGGCGCCGCGCCGCAGAATGTCCCGCAGGAGGTCCGGTTCGCAGCTGATTGCCCCATGCACGGCACCGAAATTCGCCCCGTCCGAGGCTTTGGCGTCTGCTCCCGCGGCCAGCAAAGCCCGCACCGTGTCGCCCACGCAGTTTGACGCCAAGGCGGCCAGCAGCGGTGTGGAACCTCGCGAAGAACGCTCATTCACCGGCGCACCGGCGGCGAGCAACAGCTTTACTGCCTCGGTGCTGCGGTACCCGGCGGCCGATGCGGCTAGCGCGTGTTGGCCGGCTTTACTCTTTGCCTTCACATCTGCCCCCGCCGCCAGCAATAACTTCACTTTGTCCGCTTCGGTGGAAGCGGCAATCAGCGGCGTGATCCCCAGCGCGTTGGCTTCGTTTGGATTGGCCCCCGCATTCAGCAATAACTCAACAGCCTCCGCGCTGCCGAGCGTCGCGGCCCACAGCAAAGGCGTGTTCTGCCGGGCATCTATCGCCTCCAGCAATTCTTGCGCCGGCTGAGAACGCAGCCAAGCCAGGTCATTCTCACGGATGCGCTTGGCAACTTCGGCCGGGTCGGCAGCCAGCATGAGCGGGAGAAGCAAAAATCGGATCATCCCGCAATTGTAGCTGGCCGTGGAGTTCGCCCTAAGCTGCCGTATCACGCGCAAGCGAGCGGGCCACCAATTGGTTCACGGAGTCCACTACAGAGTTCCGGAGTTGGAGGAGTCGACGTTGCACCGCCAGAAACCACACCGGCGACCTTTTATGTCGCGAGGAGCGAACTTTACTCCGCGTTAGATTTTTCCCAGTCCCGTCCGATGGATGGGGGGGACGCGGGGAAGGTACACCTACCAGCCGCCCCCCCCAACGCCATATTTAATTTTTTTGCAAACTTTATGAGAAAAATGCTCAGCGAAATCCGCTGATAGGTGAATGTCCTGCAAACCGGATTCGCCTACAGGCCGCACTCACCAACCGCGGCAAAGCCATTCCCCAGGTCTCGCCGCCCCAGCCGTCGAGGCGGAGGTGACAGCAGGAGTTCCGCCTCTCTTGAGCCTTTCAAATCCTATGAGTGAAAACCCACCTCTTCCCCACTCCGGCGACGCAGTGGGGGAAATTCTCGAAAGTCAACCACCACGAGCATCGGGGTGGCAATCGCCGCCCGAGCTCGTGACGACCCCAAGCCAAAAAAGTTGCGGAGGCGGTGAGGGCTAAAATGGCTGATAGCGAACCCGACGGAGTGCGTGCCTAGGCCAGAACGCCCGGCAGGCGGCCGGTGGAGTCGGCGAAGCGTTCCGCCGGGGCACCCAAGACGTCCAGCAGGCTCAGATAGAGGTTCGATAGCGGCGTGTCCTTGTCGTAGGAAAGGTGCTGGCCCGTCGCCAGACGACCGCCGCCGCGGCCGGCCAGCAACAAGGGCAGGTTGTGCGGATCGTGCTTGTTGCCGTCGCGGAAGCCGCTGCCGAAGAGGATCGCCGAGTTGTCGAGCACGGTGCCCTCGCCCTCCGGCATGGCGCGCAGCTTCTGCAGCAGGTAGGCGTATTGAGCCACGTGCCAGCGGTTGATGAGCTGGTACTGCCGCAGGCTCTCCGCGTTGTTCTCGTGGTGCGACAGCGAGTGGTGCCCGCCTTTGACACCGTCGACGAACGCAAAGTTCTGGTTGCTGACTTCGTTGCCGAAGATGAAGGTGGCGATGCGGGTGGTGTCGCTTTGGAAGGCGAGGGCGATCATGTCCATCATCAGGCGGACGTGGTCGGCATAGTCCTTGGGCTGGGCCGGGGGCTTGTCGGCGAGGTTCAGGGCAACACGAGCCTTCCAGGGATTCTGCTGGGGACGGCTGGCGCGGCTGAGCCGGTCTTCGAGGCCGCGGACTACGGAGAGATACTCATCGAGACGCACGCGATCGGAGGCACCCAGTTTGACGCGCAACTGGCGGGCATCGTCGAGCACGCCATCTAGCAGTTGCCGATCCTGCGCGGCCGTATCGCTTTGGCTGCCGGCGTGAAAGAGGCGTTCGAAAACCAGGTGCGGGTTCACTTCGCGGGCCAGCGGCGTGGTGGGGTTGCTCCAGGCGATGTGCGAGCCGTAAACACGCGTGTAGCCCACATTCTTGTCGACGCCGGTGGTAACCGGGGCGATGCCAAGTTCGAGCGACGCGAGCGGCGTGTGCTGGCCCGCGATGCGGGCCGCCACCTGGTCCACCGAGACTCCGTTGCAGTTGATGTCGACGCCGAGGGTCTTGGTAACCGTAGTGCTGGTAAGGAAGCCAGACATCTTGACGTAGTGCCCGTCGCCGCCGACGCTGGCTGGGTTCCATAGATTGGTGAGCACCATCAGCTCCCGCTTAAGTTCGGCTAGCGGCTCGAGGGTGGGCGTGATGGAAAAGTTGGGGCCGGTCTCCGGCGGGGTCCAGACATCTTCACGAATGCCGTTCGGCATATAGAGGGCGGCGAAACGTACTGGCGGCGCAGCACTGGCCGGCGCGGCCATCGCTTCAAGCCACGGCAGGCCCAACGACAGGCCCATGCCTTTGAGCATCGTGCGGCGCGCGAGGGGGATGTGTCGTTTGGGCATATCAGGGTGACGCTTTCTTAGGTGGAGTTGTTACGGTAGCCGGCTGTTGGCGAAAGGGAACGCTTTCGACGATGCGGTGGATGAGGGTTTGCGCGCGGTAGCCATCGGCGGCCACGGCAGCCACGATTTGGTCTACGGCGCAGGCATCTTCCCGGTTGAGTCCGCGGCCCAGGGCGAAGCCGAGCAGCTTGTTGGTGAGGTTCCGGATGACGAGCGCCTTGCGGTCAAGCAGCGTCTGCTTCAAGCCTTCAGGACCCGTGAACTTCGCACCATCGGGCAACTCGCCGGCCGTGTCGAGCGGCAGGCCATGGTCAGTGGTGCGCCAATTGCCGAGCACATCGTAATTCTCGAGCGCGAAGCCCAGCGGGTCCAGCCGGTTGTGGCAACTGGCGCAAGTGAGGTTCTGCCGATGCAGCAACAGACGGGCGCGCAGGGTGGTGGGCGTAGCACCGGCATGGGCCGGCAGGGTAGGGACGTTGGGCGGCGGCGGCGGCGACGGGGTGCCCAGCATCGAATCGAGAATCCACTTGCCGCGCAGCACCGGGCTGGTGCGATTCGGATACGACGATACGGCCAGCACGGCGGCCATGCCCAGCAGCCCGCCGCGGTGCGTATCCGGCGGCAGCGTCACCCGCACCGGCTGCTGGCGGAGCTTTTGTTCCAGCTTAATGCCGTAGTGGCGTTGCAACTTGTTGCTAAGAATGGTGAAGTCCGAATCGAGCAGGTTGAGCAGGGAGAGGTTTTCGGTGAGGAGTTCCTGGAAGAATAGGATCGGCTCGTAGCGAATACCGCTTTGGATTTCGGCGTCATAGAAGGCCGGGTAGAGTTGCGCGTCGGGCTTGATGTCGCGGCCTAATTCGCGAGTGCCGAGCCATTGCTCGACGAAGTTCTCGGCAAAGTCACGCGACTTTTGGTCCTTCAGCATGCGGAGGGTTTGCTCGCGCAGGGTGGCCGGATCGCTGAGCTTGCTGCGGGCGGCGAGGCTGAGGAGCAGGTCATCAGGCATGCTGCCCCAGAGGAAATAGGAGAGGCGGGAGGCGAGCGCATAGTCCGGCACTGGGCGCGCCACCGGTGTCGGTTCTTCAAAGCGGAACAGGAAATGGGGCGAAAGCAGGATGCCCTGGAGCGTGTAAGCGATGCGGTTGTCGAAGCTCCCCTTCTGCCGTCTGAAAGCGAGCAAGTAGCGCTCCACCTCATCAGGGGTCGCCGGGCGGCGGAAGGCACGCGGCAGGAAATGGACGATGACGTCGTGCGCGGCGTTTTCGGCCGACAGCTTGTCGCTGGGTTCGGCGGTGATGAAGCGCGCGCGGGACTTGGCGTCCTTTAGCCCGTACTCAATCCCTTCCTTGGCGGCGGCCAGATACTTTTCGGCGTGGAGCGGCGAGAGAAAGAGCGTTTCGGCGGCGTTGTCGAATCCTTCGCCGCCGGCGCCGTCGGCGGGCAGATTGTGGCCGGCGTCGATGTGGATGTTGAGGAGGTCGCGCAAGGTGGCGCCATACTCATGGCGGTTGAGTCGGCGGATGGGCGCGGGGCGCGGCTGGATGCCGTCGGCACAGGCGGCGGTGCGCAAGGTGCTCTCGATCCGGTTGACGAACTCTTCGCGGGCGGCGGCGGTCGGCGCCTTGGCCCCCACCGGCGGCATGTCGCCGTCGCGCACTCGTTGCA
>JAYVUQ010000019.1:0-6718 GCA_043787785.1 Bryobacteraceae bacterium | reverse complement strand
CTTCGATTTGGGCGGGCGCAAAAGAAACGATGCTCTCCACCATCGCGACCGCCGCGAGCGGATCCCAGGCGTAGAAATACCGCGCCTGGATCATGGGCTCGTCCAGGCGGAACACGTCGATCATGAAACGCCCCAGCGGCGTGCCCATCGCGCCTTCCGTGAATTGCTTCACGTAACCCATGCGCAGCGGCACCCGGTTGGTGGCGTCCAGTGTCACCAGTTGAATGCCCCGCACTTTCTCAAATACCTCGGCGGCGGCGCGCGGGTCCACGTAGATATTCCATTCCGCGAGTCGGTTTCCGCCTGCGAAGACGTTGCCATCGTGCAGATTTCCTGGCACATGCACCGCGCCCCCCATGATGGTGAGGTGGCGAATGTTGGCCGCGGCGGCCGGTTGCTTGGCCAACACCTCGGCCAAATTTGTCAACGGGCCCAAGGCCAGAATGCGGGCTGGCTGCCGCAAACGGTCCTGATAATAGCTGAGCGCGCTCCGCGTTTCCGGCCGTCCGGTTAGTGTAGGCAGCGCCACTCCGGGCAATTCATCGGAGGTCTTGCGCCACGCGGCCGGAAATTCCCGATTGCCTTCCAGCGGCTGGGCGCGGCCCAGAAATACGGGTACTTTCTTCCCGCTCAGTTGTACCAGCCGCAGCAGGTTGCGCGCGCCGGCGTCGACGTGGGCCAGTCCGTTCACCACGACGATGGCTTCCAATTGGACATCGGGACGCGCCAGTAGAAAGGCGATCGCCATGAAGTCGTCGCTGCCCGCATCGGTGTCGACAATGATCGGTCCCGTAACCGTGGGGGCTTTGGTGGCCCGGAACGGCGGTTCTTCGTAGCCCATCAGAAGGGTCGTTAGCGTCAGGCCTGCCAGAAACAATCGCATCGTTTTTTGAGGATACACTAAGTGTCATGAATTCTGTTCTTCTGCTCGGCCTAACGGTGACTCTTTTCGGTGCCAACCTCGATCAGCGCATCGCCAAGCGCATGGAGGAGACGATCGCCGCTCATGAGGTGCCCGGAGCCGTTACCCTCGTCGCCAATCGCACCCGGGTCACCCATCTGCGCGCCTTTGGGCAAGCGGGTCCCGCGGCGAGCCCGCCCCTCCGTAAAGACTCGATTTTCTGGATCGCTTCCATGACCAAGCCCATTACGGGTGCCGCCATCCTCATGTTGCAAGACGAGGGCAAGCTGAAAGTCGATGACTTAGTCGGCAAGTATGTTCCGGAGTTGGCGAACCTCAAAACGCCATCCGGTAACCTGGCCAACCTCACCTTGAAGCAGCTGATGACCCACTCCTCGGGCCTTGCCGAAGCCACCGACAGCGAGAGTAAGTCGGCTCGGAAACTAAGCGACTTGATTCCGGCCTATGCCAGCAAACCGATGCAGTTTGAGCCCGGCGCGAAGTGGCAATATTGCCAGAGCGGCATTAACACCTTGGGCCGCATCATTGAAGTTGTCTCGAGACAGCCCTACGAGGAGTTTCTGGCCGCGCGGTTATTCCGGCCACTGGGCATGAAGGATACGGCTTTCTATTTGCGCCCCAACCAAATGGCGCGCCTCGTGACACCCGTGAAACGCGAAACCGATGGCACCTTTTCGGCAACCGCCGTATCGCTGCTCAACGGCAAACCGGCCACCGATCATGATCGCTACCCGGCAGCGAACGGCGGCCTCTTCTCCACCGCTGCCGACTATGCTCTGTTCGCCCGCATGATCCTCAATGGCGGCTCCTTCAAGGGCCGGCGCTACCTGCGCCCCGAGTCCGTAGCCTTGATGACGTCCGTCCAGTCCGGTGACTTGCGCACCGGCTTCACCCCCGGCAATGGTTGGGGACTCACCTGGTGCGTAGTGCGCGAGCCACAAGGCGTCACCGCCATGCTCAGCCCCGGTACCCACGGCCACGGCGGCGCTTACGGCACCCAGGCCTGGATTGACCCGAAGCAGGGCTTAGTCTTCATCCTCATGGTGCAGCGCGCAAACTTTTCCAACGGCGATAACTCCGCCGTCCGCCTCGCCTTTCAGCAAGCGGCCACCGAGTAAGTTATTTATACGCCACAACGGCGCTCGATGGGCCCGCCAGCGGGATGACTGCAAAGCGCTGAAACCCGGCTTCCTTACACCAACCGCGGAAGTCAGCGGCCGAGTAATCAAAGGCATCGCCGAACTCAATCAACATATTCAGCGACATCAATAAGCCCATCGTATTCTGACGGCGCGCGTCGTCAATGATGGCTTCGATCACGATAAAAGCGCCGCCCGCCGGTAGAGCATCGTAAGCGGCGCGGATCAAGTGCATCTTCTTCGCCAAATTCCAGTCATGCAGAATCATACCCATGGTGATGACATCGGCCTTAGGCAGGGAGTCGGCAAAGAAGTCGCCGGCGGCGGTGACAATTCGGTCGGCCAGGCCTGCGGCGGCGATGTGTTTCTGCGCAATCGGTGCGACGGGCGGCAGGTCAAAGGAAGTGCAGCGCAGGTGCGGGTGTCGCTTGGCCACCTCGATCGAAAGTACTCCGGCCGCGCCGCCCACATCGCAAAGGGTTTGGTAGGGGGAGAAGTCGAACTTCGCGGCCAGCGCTTCGAAGTTCAGGCGGGAGAGGCCCGTCATCGAGTTTAGAAACTGCTCGAGCTTAGCGTGCTCGGAATAAAGCTCTTCAAACATACCCTTCTGGCCACCCTTGGTTTCGTTCTGCGGCTTACCGGTGCGCAGCGCCTCGGGCAGGTCGTTCCAAAACTTGAACAGGCGGGCGTTTAGCATGATGAGAATGCCGCCCACGAAGCGTGGGCTCTCTTGCCGCAAGTACAGCGACGTGGTGGGAGTGTTGGCGTAGAGCGCGGCCGGGCCATCGCCCTCGCGCTCCAGAAAATTCATGGAGACCAAGGCATCGAAAAAGTCGCTGATGCCTCGCGGGTGTAAACCCAGTTCGGCACCCAGTGCCGTGCCAGTGAGCCGCCGGTCGCCCAGTGTCGTGAAGAGGCCGAATTCAACGGCCGTCAGCAGCACTTTGGAATTCCAAAAGGCAAAGGCGGTTTGGAGAATCGGGCTGGGGTCAAGCGGTGGCATAGGCTAATAGAGTATCAGGGGACGGATGACTTTGCGCTCCCTTTGGGATACTGATTACGTGAAGAGCATCGGCGCGCGTGGCTCACGGGCTATGTAGGCCAATGGCAGAATCGGGCCATGGTGGCGGGGCGAGGCTTGGTGACGGCGCTGCTCCCGGCAACCTTGTTTGAACGCAACCTGCGGGCCGTGTATTCCTACGAGAGCTAACGCCGATGTACCTTCACGTAAGCGGGCGTGATCTGCGCCAAGTTCGCCAAGCCCAACATCGCCATATCTCGTGCCATTTCGCTTTGCAGCATCTCGATCACCTTCTGCACACCCTGGCTCCCGTAAGTCGCTAATCCCCACAACGCGGGGCGAGTCACCAGAGCGGCTTTGGCTCCCAGGGCTAAGGCTTTCAAAATATCGCTGCCCCGGCGGAAACTGCCATCAATCAAAATAGGTACTTTGCCCGCGACCACCTTGGCGATCTCCGGCAGCACCTCCAGCGATCCGGCCAGCCCCGAGCCGCCAGGCCGGTAGCTCGAGATCACCACACCATTGGCACCGTGATCCAGCGCGTTCTGCGCGTCCCTGGCGCTCATCATGCCCTTCAGCACCAGCGGCACACGAACGGCTTTGCGGAACCGATCCACCGTCGCCCAATCGAAGGGCGCGCTCAGGAAAATCACTTTGGCCCCCAATTGAACGGCCCTCACGGCTTCAACCGGATCGCTCACTTGCACCCAAAGTGGCTGCCTGGTGAGCGCGGCGATCTTGTCGAGCGCGTGACTGCGCTCGGTCGCGATCACCAGCCCCGCCTTGGCCGCACTCGCGCCACGGGCCATCCCCAGTTCGCCGTCCGGGTGAAAGCGCTGCTGATTCGCCGCCGGGCCAATCACCAGCGGGGCGAAGTGGCGCTGGCCGAACAGGTCGAGCGAAAGGTCGAGCTTCGTCGTGTCCACCAGCATGCGCGGACGAAACGTAATGCGGTCGAACGCTTGCCGGTCACTGCCGCTGATGAGGGCGAAGAGATCGGGCGGGAGCTTGCGCTGGGCCATCGCCTCCACTTCCAGCGTATTGACGAATTCGTCCAACGGTGTAATCCGGCCGGGTGCCTCCGCCGTGCGCAGTTGGCTCAAGGGAAGTCTGTCCTTACCAAGGTCCGGCTGATGGAGGCCAGGTTCGCACAGCCCGTGGCGGCCATGGCCTGCACCAATTCGGCTTGCAGTAGCTCCACCACGCGCTGCACGCCCGGCGCGCCGTAAGCGCCCAGCCCCCAGCGGGGCACGCGGCCCAGGCACACCGCCGTCGCCCCCAGTGCGAGTGCTTTCAAAATGTCGGTGCCGCGGCGAACCCCGCTATCGAAAATCACTGGCACCCGGCCACCCACCGCATCGACAATTTCCGGCAACACCTCCAGCGTAGACGGCGCGTAGTCGAGTGACCGGCCGCCGTGGTTTGAAACATAAACGCCATCCAGGCCATGTTCCACACACCGCCGCGCGTCTTCGCCCGTCAAGATGCCTTTGGCCAGCATCGGTACTTTGATGATTTCGCGAATCTGGTCAATATATTTCCAGCCATACCAAAGGCGGCGATCGGCAATGCGATAAGGGTTCGGGGCCGTGGGTTGCCGCGGCGCCAAACGGCGCGCGATGGGCCCCAGGTTTCGCCCGTGCAGATCGCGCTCGAAGGACGGGGCCTGTTGGTCCACGGTGACGACGATGGCTTTGCACCCCGCAGCCTGCGCCCGTTCCAGCGTATCGCGCGCCGCCGTCATGTCTTCACGCGGGTAGAACTGGAACCATAGCGGGCCCGTGGCCGCCGCGGCGATCTGGTCAATCGGCGAACTGGCCACATTGCTCACGATCATGGTCGTATTGGCGGCCGTGGCGCCCTGATGCGTGGCTCCTTCGCCGCCCGGGTGCAACTGCAAGTGCCCGGCCGTGGGAGAGATCAGGATGGGGAAGTCGTGCTTGGTTTTGAAAAGCTCAAGCGCGGTCTGCGGCTTGGCTGGCGCGGTACCCGGAACCAGTTCCACCCAGTCGAAGGCCTCGCGATTGCGCCGCATGGTGAACTCGCCGTCCGTGCCATACGCCGTGTAGTCGTACGCTTGGCGCGGAAGCTTCGCGTAGGCGACCGCTTCAAAGTCAAAGGCGTTCAGCAGTTCGTCCAGCTTGGGCACCCGCGAATGGTCCCGGAACGGATCCTGTTGCGCGTGCAGCAGTGGCGAGGAACTCATCAACGCGGCAAAAGCGCGCGCAGCCTCGCGGCGTGAAAGGCTGTGGGTCCAGGATGATTCTCGGTTGGGCACGGATCGCTCGGGCCAGTATACACCGCTACTCGGTGTAATCCGCTTCCAGGATCTGGTTCACTTGCTGGCGAAGTCGAGGCAGACGGGTTGTGATTAGCGTCCAAACGAGCCGCAGATCGACTCCAGGATAGTCATGCACGATTCGGTGACGAAGCCCGGCCAAATCCTGCCACGGCACATCCGGATAACGAAGACGAACGTCGATTGGAATGCGATTGGCGGCTTCGCCGATGATCATCAACGAATGGAGAATTCCGCGTGACAAAATAGGATCGGTCAGAAATTCTGTGAAATCACAATGTTCAGTTCGCGTGAGGACGATGTCAGACTCGGCCACGATGTCACCCGGCAGCGCCTCTTCACGACGCATAGAGGAGCCGGGCATCGCGAAGGATGTGTGGCGCGATTCTCGGATTCAGGCCGTCTTTCGACACCAAATCCACGCGGCGACCTACAAGAAGCGCTAGCTCTGCCTCGAGGTGGCCAAAGTCAAACAAGTCGATGCTGTGCTGAGGCAGGAACTCCACCAGGATATAGATATCAGAATGTGATCGCAGGTCGGCCCGGGCCGCCGACCCGAAGAGGGCGAGCTGTTTCACTTGGTAGCGATGACAGAGGTCCGCGAGCGCTTCGTCAGAGATATCGATACCAGCGGGAAGTGCCATAGCTAACTGAATTATAGTCGGTGGGTGACAACGGGGGGAGATTCTATCGCCCCGGCAGCAGCGTGTATTTGCCCGGCGAAAGCGTAAAGTATTCGATCTTGCGCTTCACCGGCTCCACCTGCACCAGCGAGCGCGCGTCACTTAGCGCGTAAGCCAGCTTCTGCAGTTCCTTGCCTAGCGGCGTCGCGCCGGAGATGGCGGCCCCTTGCATGGTGGCCTGTTGCACCGCCGCGCGATCCTCGGGCAGCGTATGTTGGATCGGCAACCCCAACACTTCTTCAATGCCACTCATGTGGATTGGCGCATCTTTCTGCCACCGGTTCAAAATCACGCTCAGCCGGTCTTCGAGCCCCAACTCCTGCAGGAACCGGATTTTCTCGCGCGCCTGATAAACACTGGCCAAATCCGGCGTCAGCACCAGAAATGTCCGCCGGGATTCCTGCATCGTCTCGATCGTCGTCTCGTCCACCGGCCCGCCCAAATCAAGGCACACCGTGCGATAGCGCCGCCGCGCGTAGTCGATCAGCCGGCGTACCCGCACCGGCAGTTGGTCCGGTGGCCGCCGCAGGATGCCCGCGCCGAGTACTTCCAGTTGCCCGGCGTTACCCGTCGCCGCTGGCTTGCACACCAGCTCGCTCCACACCACGTCGTCCATCTCGAGGATCCGTTCGAGGGCATCGTGCGTCGAGAACG
>JAYVUQ010000018.1:0-3397 GCA_043787785.1 Bryobacteraceae bacterium | reverse complement strand
CGCACTAGCCGTTCCATGTCGGCCCGGTCACCCGTCAGAATCACTGCCTGGTTGCGCAAAGCGACGATGACTACGACGGCGTCAACGACGTCTACCGTTCTAGTTTTAGCCAGCAAGCCGCCTGCCGAGTGCGCATCTTTCTCGCCCAAGGGTACGACGATGCAGCCGGCCAGAAAGCGCCGCAGTTGGGCTTGCTGCGGGGATCGGCTGACCTGTGCAACGACCGGTGCGGGAACCAGCGGAACAAAGCCAAGCTCCAAACGGGCCTTGTGCTCAGCCCACGACCCGCGTTCATTTCGGTCGGCAGCCACCAGAACCGCGGTGTCGTAAACAAAGTTGTTCATGCCGGGCGGCGAACCTTGGCTGCGGCTCGAATTTGTGTTCGTACCTTCCGGCGGGCGTCATCCATTTCCTCTGGAGTGAATCGTCCATGCTGCTTTTCCCAGCAGGCGACCCCCGTCAAACCAGCTCGCCGCCGCAGGGCATCACGCGCGGCTTCGGTCATCCAGGCGGAGACACTAACGCCCTCGCGAGTCGCCGCGTCAAGAATGTTCTCGTGAATCTCGGGGTCGACAGTGATTGCCAACTTCGGTGACGGATTACCACGCGGCATGCAAGTATCCTACCACGGTAGGATACTACGAGCGCCACTTTAATCCTCAAGATCGGCACTTTGAGCAAGAAGGTCTCCGTCCTCTGTTTCGCGATCCTCACTCCCCGCCGTAGCACGTCCACGCCCCGTCCCGCTACAATCAGGGTGACCCATGAAACCTGTAGTTACCTTTGGTGAAATCATGCTCCGCCTGGCGCCGCCGGGCTTCGAGCGCTTCTTGCAGTCGCCGCAGTTCTTGGCGACCTTTGGCGGTGGCGAGGCCAATGTTGCCGTCGCCCTCGGCGGCTTCGGCTATCCGGCGCGTTACATCTCGGTGCTGCCCGACAAGAACGCCATCACCGACGCCTTCATCGGCGAACTCCGCCGCTTCAATGTCGACCCCTCCTACATCGTCCGCGGACCCGGCCGCTTTGGCATTTACTTCGTCGAGCCCGGCGCCAATCAGCGCGGCGCGAAGGTGCTCTATGACCGCGATTACTCCTCCATCGCGCAAGCCGGACCCGGCGCCATCGATTGGGACCAGTCGCTCGCCGGAGCGGGCTGGTTCCACACCACCGGCATCACCCCAGCTCTCAGCCAAGCCACCGCCGACCTCGCCGTGGAGGGCATGGCCAAGGCGCGCGCGATGGGGCTCACTGTCTCCTGCGACCTCAACTTCCGTAAGAATTTGTGGAAATACGGCAAGAAGTCGAGCGAAGTGATGCCGCGCCTGGCCGAACTTACTGACGTGCTAATCGCCAATGAAGAGGATTGCCAGATGGCGCTGGGCGTCAAGGTCGACGTCGATGTCCACTCTGGCGTCCTGAACCATGACGCCTATCAGAAGCTAGCCGAAAGCGTTCTCGCCGCCTACCCCAACCTGAAGATGATCGCCATCACTCTGCGCGAAAGCAAGAGCGCTTCGCACAACGGTTGGAGCGCTTGCCTGCACAATCGCCAACAGTTCCTCCTCAGCAAGCACTACGAGATCACCCACATCGTCGACCGCGTGGGCGGGGGCGACTGCTTCGGCGGCGGAGTGATTTGGGGCTTGCTGACCAAAGCCAATCATCAGGACGCGCTCGAATTCGCCGTCGCCGCCTCGTGCCTGAAGCACTCCATCCCCGGCGACTTCAACCGCTTCTCCGCCGACGAGGTGGAAGCGCTCATCGCGGGCGGCGGCTCCGGCCGCGTCCAACGCTAACGTGAGCCCGGCGGCCGAACGCATACTGGCTGGCGACCGGCGCGCGCTGGCTCGCGCGGCGACGTCGGTTGAGAACCGCACGCCCGAGGCGAGGGCGCTTCTCGCCGAGCTGTTTGCCAAAACTGGCCACGCCCTGACCATCGGCATCACCGGACCGCCCGGCGCCGGCAAAAGCACGCTCACCGATCAACTCGCCCGCCAGTTGCGCGCCGAAGGCCACACCGTCGGCATCATCGCCGTCGACCCGTCGAGCCCCTACACCGGCGGCGCCATTCTGGGCGACCGCATCCGCATGCAGGCCCACTATAGTGACCCGGGCGTCTTCATCCGCTCCATGGCCACGCGCGGCAACCTGGGCGGGGTCGCCGAAGCCACCGCCGACCTCGCCCTGCTGCTCGACGCGGCCGGCTTCGACACCATCCTGATTGAGACCGTGGGCGTGGGGCAGGACGAAGTGGAAATCGCCAGTTTGGCCGACGTTACGCTGGTAGTACTAGTGCCCGGCATGGGGGATGACGTCCAAGCCATCAAAGCGGGTATCATGGAGATCGCTGATCTGTTTGTGCTGAACAAAGCGGATCAGCCCGGCATTGAAAAACTGGAGCGCGAAGTGGAATTCCTGCTTCAGCTTTCAGAAAAGCCGGACGGCTGGCGGCCGGGCATTGTGCGCACGGTGGCGAGCGAGGGTACTGGGATAGGAGAGGTGCTGGTACTGGCGCGAGAGACGATGAAACACGGCTCGCGGCAGGCTTCGCGAGCACTCGCTTGGCGTGGACGTTTGCGGAAAATGTTGGGCGAGCGGCTGCTGGGAAAGCTGCCGGTGGCCGTGCTGGACCGGGCTGCCCAGCGAGTGGCGGAGCGCCAAGCAGATCCTTACTCCCTAGTGGCTGAATGGGAAGAACAAATTGACTCTGGAAAACCAATTTCCGATTGACCATCTGGGCATCGCGGTCGCCTCGCTGGAGGGCGCGTTGCACTTCTATCGTGACCAGTTGGGGCTCGTGGTCACCCACCGCGAAACGGTAGCCGCTGAACGCGTAAACGTCGCAATGCTCTCGACGGGCGAAAGCCGCATTGAACTCTTAGAGCCTACCGAAACCGACTCCGTGATCGGCAAATACCTCGACAAACACGGTCCCGGCCTGCACCATGTCTCGCTCCGCGTGCCGGATTTGACCGCCACCGTCGAACGCCTGCGCGCCGCGGGTAGCCGGATGCTGAATGAGCCACGCATCGGCGTTGGCGGGCATCGTTATGTTTTCGTCCATCCGTCCTCAACGGGTGGCGTACTTCTTGAACTCGTGGAGGCGCATTCCTAAGTGAGCGCAAAAGCAAAAATCGGCATCATCGGCGGCAGCGGGCTCTACTCCATGCCTGGCTTTGAACTGCAGGAGGAAGTGGTTATCGAGACCCCCTTCGGCGCGCCATCTGACGCCTACATGGTGGGTAAGTTAGCCGGCAAGGACGTCGCCTTTCTGCCCCGGCACGGGCGCGGCCATCGCCTGTCGCCCTCGGAACTGAACTACCGCGCCAACATCTACGGCCTGAAGAGTCTGGGGGTCGAATGGATCCTGTCGCTCAGCGCCGTTGGATCGCTCAAA
>JAYVUQ010000017.1:0-3986 GCA_043787785.1 Bryobacteraceae bacterium | reverse complement strand
CGCTGGTAGGCGTCGCGCATGCGCTTGGCATGGTCGACGGTGACGGCCATGGTCTTTTCCTGATAGACATGCTGGCCAGCATCGAGGGCGGCGATGAAGTGTTCGGCGTGCAGGTGCTGGGGCGTGGCAATGATGACCGCGTCGAGCGACTTATCTTCGAGCAGATAGCGATGATCGAGATGGGTCTTGATGTCGGGCTTGAGCGCTTTAGCCTGTTCGAGCCGCCGGGTGTAAACGTCGGCGGCGGCGACGAACTCGACGTTGGGCACGGCAAGAGCTTCGCGGAGGAGTTGCTGGCCACGGTCACCGGCGCCGATGATGCCGAAGCGCAGGCGGTCGCTGACCGCCCCGGGCACTTGGGTGCTGGCCAGTGCAGTGGCCGCAGTGGCGGCGGTGCCTAAGAAATTCCGACGTGAGTCCTGCGCCATCTACCTCCGAGTCTATCTCCTTTCTGGCGCTAAACTCCAGTGGCGGCGCTGGCTGGTCTATTTGATGCGATAGATGGTGCTGAAGGGGGAGGGCAAGAAGCCGGCCGCTGCCCCGGGCCCGATGTACTCGCCGCCGTTGCCGTCGTTGGCACAATAGGGGCAGACCGCAAAACCGATCCCGATGCCTGCCCCTAAGCCAATGGCGGTGCCGATGAGCCCGTTCCGCGTGCGGCGCCCCGGGTCAGCGATGCTGACGCTCCTGACGTCGGGCTTGGCAATGGACTGCTGCCCGGCCTTGGTGCGCACTACCACGGTGCTGTCGCTGGCCGAAACAAAGGCCCCCTTTACGGTCTCCGCCTTGGTGCTCACCTCCACCTTGTGGCCCGGCGCAACTCGCTGCACCGCCTCCCAGCCAGCCCCTCAGGCCACTTGGACCAGCAGTAACCACAGCAGAACATTCTTCATATTGAATCCTCAAAGTAACACGCGCAAGGGGATGGTGAGAAGGCTCAGCGAGTTACTTGGCCGGCAGCAAATCCTTTAACCGGAAGCGGGCTTACTCCCGGGGTTACCGGCGGTGGGTGGCAGGTTCAAAACCTGTTTCACTGGAGAAATTTCAGAGGCGTTGGCTGGGAGCAGGAAGGTCCAGATGAAGAGGATTTTAGAGAGCATTTTGCGGTAAAACGCTATACTAGCGTGTTGGTGACCATCCCCATGATCGCATTTCACCCGAAAAACTTCGCGCCCCTGGCGTTGGATGACTTGATCGCCCCAGTAGGAAGACGACGGCATGAATGAAGCATTTGGTGCGACGGCTCGCGAAGCCAGTGTCCGCCGGAAAGCGTCCGGATCTTTGGCGCGCTTTGAGCGGGCGAAGCGTAGCTTGGCCGGCGGCGTCTCCAGTGGGCTTCGCCGTAGCGCCCGCCCCTTCCCTCTCTTCTTTCAGCATGGCGCGGGCGCCGAGGTTACTGACGTTGACGGCAACGTCTATCTCGACTACACGCTCGCTTGGGGCCCGCTCATCCTGGGCCATGCTTCGCCCGCGGTGAATCGCGCCATCGCCGAGCAACTCGAACGCGGCCATACTTACGGCGCGCAGCATGATCTCGAATACGAAGTCGCCGAACTTATCCAAGCCCACGTACCTTGCGCGGAGCGTGTTTGTTATGCCGGTAGCGGGACGGAGATTGTGCAAGTGGCTCTGCGTCTGGCGCGCGCGCATACCGGCCGCATGAAGTATCTGAAGTTCGAAGGCCACTATCATGGCTGGGATGATAGCGTCCTGGTAAGTTACAAGCCTTCCAGCGAACAGATCAGTAACTTTGGCGAAGAGCCTATCCCGGTGGGCGCGGGGCAACGGCCGCACCCGGGCGCGATCATCGTGGGATGGAATGATCGCGCGGGTGTGGAAGCCGCTTTTCGTGAGCACGGCACCGAACTTTCCTGTGTCATCTGCGAGCCGATTCTTTGTAACAACGGCTGCGTTCCCCCAGCAGCGGGATTTCTTGAGTTTTTACGCGCCATCACCACGGAGAATGGCGCGTTATTGATTTTCGACGAAGTGATCACGGGCTTCCGCCTCGGCTTGGGAGGTGGGCAGGCGCACTTTGGAGTGACTCCGGACCTGGCCACTTTCGCCAAAGCCGTGGGCGGCGGCTTGCCACTCAGCGTGTTAGCTGGCAAGGCTTTCGTGATGGACCACATCTCGAACGGCACGGTGGTTCATGCTGGCACCCTCAACGGCAACCCCCTCGCCCTCGCCGCCGCCAAAGCAACCATCGAGACCCTCGCAGCGAACAACGGCGCTCTTTACCAGAACCTGTGGGCCCTGGGCGAGCAGTTACGACAAGGCTTGCGCGACCTACTCACCGGCAAGGGCCACTGCGTGGTAACCAACGGCGCGGGACCCGTCTTTCAACTCAGCTTTCAATCAACGGCCCCGCGTAACTATCGCGAGACGCTGCTGGGTGATACCAAGCTCTATAGCGACTTCGCCCTCGCCATGCTGGACGAAGGCATGCTCGTGTTGCCCGATGGGCGCTGGTATATCTCCGCCGCGCATACGGTGGAACACGTGCAGCGAACCTTGGCGGCGGTGATCCGCCTATGATTACTTACTAAATAAGGACTCACTTGATGGACTTTCGCATCGACGGCGCCGTAATTACTTCGGGCAGATTGCTCGAGACCGTGCTGACGGGCATTCCGGATGGCGCACACACCCCAGTGGGGGGCGGCGCGGCTGCCGAGGCACGCGAGATCTTGAAGCAACTGGACGAAGTGTTGGCCGCGGCCGGGGTGGATAAAACCGCCGTGGCTTCGGCACGGCTCTATCTGCAACACGTCAATGAGGACATCGCGGCAGTGAATGCCGTCTATTACGAATACTTCGGCGATCATCGGCCCATCCGCCGGGCCTACGGCGTAGACCTGCAGGTCGGCATGCTGATCGAAGCTGCGTTCGTCGCGGAGTTACCTTAATGCCTAGGGTCGGGCTGCTGGGTTTTCTCCACGAGTCAAACACCTTCCTTCCCGTCGCCACCACTTACGAGCACTTCGCCTCCACCTCGCTCACCCGCGGCGAAGCTATAAGAAAGCGCTGGCAGGGCGCCCACCACGAGCTAGGCGGCCTGCTGGCCGGCTGCGACGAAGCCGGACTCACCGTTGTCCCCGCCATGGCCACTTATGCCGTCCCCAGCGGCACGATCACGGCGGACGCTTTCGAGCAACTCGTCACCGAGTTACTCGCTTCTATTGAATTGCCGCTGGACGGTTTGCTGTTTGCCCTGCATGGCGCGACGGCCTCGGCGGAATATCCCGATGCCGATGGCGAGATCCTGCGCCGCGTCCGGCAACTTACTGGCCCCAGCCTGCCGATCATCTGCACTCTCGACTTACACGCCAATGTCTCTGCCGATATGGCCCGTTACAGTACGGCCATCGTTGCCTATCGCACCAATCCGCACTTAGACCAATTCGAGCGCGGGCGTGAGGCCGCCCTCCTGATGGCTCGCACACTGAAAGGCGAAGTGACGCCCGTGCAGGCGCTGGAAATGCCGCCCATGCTGATCCATATCTCCAGGCAGCATACGCCTACCGAGCCTGCGCGCAGTCTCTACGCGGACCTTGAAACTGTACTCACCTGGCCAGGGATCCTCAGCGCCAGCGTCACGATGGGGTTCTACTACGCCGATGTCCCGGAGATGGGCATGGCATTTCTGGCCGTCGCCGATGGCGACGTAGCGCTGGCGAAAAGGGCCGCGCGGTGGATGTCCGAACGCGCGTGGGCCCGGCGCGCGGAGTTTGTGGGGCAATTGCCTACGCCGGCGGCGGCAGTGCAGTACGCGCGAGAAACGACCAGGAAGCCGCTGGTGCTGATGGACGTGGGAGACAACGTCGGCGCGGGCAGTCCGGGCGATTCCACCGTCCTACTCGCTGAAGTGATACGCCAAGTTGCGCGCGAGGCAATGGTGATCCTCTATGATCCAGAGAGTGTCGAGCAGTGTGTCGCCGCCGGTGTGCGGCAGGCCGTGAGCCTGATGGTGGGCGGCAAGACCG
>JAYVUQ010000016.1:0-4875 GCA_043787785.1 Bryobacteraceae bacterium | reverse complement strand
CGCAGGAGGCGTTGCCGTCGCGCGGGCCGACTAAGAGCGAGACGTAGTCACCACTGCGCACGGCAACGCGTTCGAATGGTCCTAGTTGGACCGGCTTGGCGCCACTGGTGAAGCCTTCGGCCAAGCGCTGCCTGGTGCCGCCACGGCGGAGTTCGAGCGACCAAGCGATGCCATTGCCGCACTCGGCGTTGGCGGGCGTGATGGTGCCTTCTACCCGCAGAGTAGCGGTGGCGGGGCTGCGCCAGCCGACGGCGGCGTAGTGGGTCGCTGTCGGCAACACGGCTACCCCATGCGGCTTCATCTGCCCGGGGATGCGGATCAATTGCGCGCTCGAGTTGGCTAGCAGCGAGGGTTGCTTGCCGCCGCCCCAGCCTTGGATGAAGGCGGAGGTCTTGATCTGACTGGTGAGGTGATCCACTTCGATCGCGATGGCTCCCGTGAGGCCCAGATAATCGAACCAGGAATTCTTGGCGGCGACCGGAACCTCGCTCGAGTTCTCCAATTCAGCCGCGGCATTCAGGGCTTGCGCGGTAGACGCCACCACTTGACGACGCTGTTCGGTCAAGGCTTGCACCAGTCCGCGCACGTCGCGCAGGCGTACGGGTGGACGACCGGGAATGGTTAGGCGCGGCTCTTGCCACACGACGTTGTCGCCGCCTGCGCCGTCACCCGCGCCGTCACCCGCGTCACCGGCGGCGAGATAAAGGGTGACTTCATTGCTAGCGGCGGGATTGCCAGCAGCCGGCGCGGTCAGCTTGACGCGGAACTCCTGGCTCGCCACCACCGGCGTCACTGGCTCCATCCACGCCTTCGGCCCGTCCACCTTGCCGATGTGTCCTACGCTGCTGAACTTCCAGAGGGCTTGTTGCCATGGCGTGATCTGGTCAACGAGGGCCGCCACGTCGGCCGGACGCGCCGTACGCCATCGTCTGCGTAAGTTGTCGAGCAGGGGGGATGGCGTTCGCGCGGTCATCAACTGTACGAGCGAACCGAGATACTTGGGGCTCAAGCCTTGCGCCCGCGCCACCGCAGGCAAGCTTTGCCCGTCGCGCACGGCGAGCGACGCGGTTAAGTATTTCTTCAGCGGCAAAACGCCACCGCGATTCTTGTCGAGCGCAATGCCTTGCTGCTTCACCGTCTCCTCGCCGCCCGCTTCGGTGAACCGCGCATAGAAAGCCCGGATCTCCGCCAGCGTTTCGTTGGTGAAATCGCTCGAAGAGACCGCAGGCGAGAATCGCAATCCGTCGGGCAGCAACACGGCATGGCTAGCGATTGCCTTCGCCGCATCCAAAAACTTCGTCACCAGCGCTGGCGACATCGCTAGCGCGTTACCCGTGTTGGTGAAGCCTTCGCCGGCCGCGCCATCGGCGGGGAATTCTTTGGCTGGCTCCAAGGTGGCAACGCCGGTAAGATCGCGAATGGTGTAAGTGTACTCGGCGTTGTTGAGGCGTCGTAGCACCACGGGGCCCGGATCTCCCGCCTGCGCTCGCGCGGCTTGTTTCAGGGTTGTGCGTGCCCAATCGAGAAGGCGTGCTCGTTCAGCGCTAGTCGGCTGGGGCATCGCTTTGGGTGGCATTTCGCCGAGCGTTAACTGCTCCACCACGGCCTGCCATATTTTGGGATGGCGCAACACTTGCGCTTTGGTGCGGAACTGCTCCAGGTTGATGTCGCCGGTGTGCTTGGCGGCGGAATGGCAGGCCAGGCAATGCTGGGCGATCACCGGCTTTATGTCCCGTTCAAAGACCGCTTGCGCCGGCAGGCCTCCCGCGGTGAAAATGAGCGCAACCAAGAATCTCAGCACAGCCTGATTTTACTCCTTCGTCTGGCAGCGAATTCGCCGCTCCCGCTGGGCAATGTGCGATCAGCTATGGCACACTGAGAACTCGCGTGGTGCTCGCGGAGAATTTAACAGAATTTTATGCTGAAAATTAGGCCTTATGTTTTCCTTTTGGCGCTAACGGCGAATGCGAATGCTGAGGTGGAGCGGCGGGGAAACGCGCGGTGGCCGACCACCAATCACTTCCGCACCCGAGTGGCGGTGGCGACCCCGGCCGGGATGCCGATGGCCGCCGAATTCACTGGACCGTTGGCGCTGAACCCGGACTCCGTCCGCGTGGTGCCGGATGGCGCGGTGGAGCCAGTGGCGGCAAAGATCGATTGGCGGATGCCGAATGGCCGGGTAAGCTTCGTTTCCACCGGTACCACGGGCTACGGGATCTACTTCGATGAGGGCAGCCAGGGTGAGACTCAGCGCCTGACGCCGCCGGCGATGATCGGTACCGGTGACCGCATCACTTATGGCCGCGCCGGAACGCGGGGACGGCTGGCGGTGGGCCTGCAACCCCGGCCGGCCGCGCTCGACGCCGATGGCGATGGGGATATGGACATGGTGATTGCGTGCCCGGACAGGCCCTACAACGGAACGTATCTGTTCCTGAACATTGGCACGAACGCGGCGCCGCTGTTTGACCGGGCGATCTGGCTGGGCCCGGGGGTGAAGGAACTTACCGCGGCGGACTTTGACGGAGACGGCAACGTCGACTTGGTGACCACCGGTGGATACTTTGCTGACTTTCGGCACCACCGCTTATCCCGCTTCGTCGAGGTGAAACTGAACCGCACGTATCACGTGGGCCGCGATGATATGTGGCAGCCGTTTGACTGGGATGGCGATGGGCGGATTGACCTCTTGACCGGCGTTAGCGATTGGCGCGAATACGGCTGGGACGACGCCTACGACGAGAAAGGCCGGTGGACCCGAGGCCGGCTGCATGGCTTCGTCTACCTGCACCGTAACCGGGGTACGAACGCCCAGCCGGAGTACGAGCCACCGGTGAAGCTGCAGGCCGGTGGCGGGCCTATCGACCTTTACGGCAGCCCCGCACCTACGCCGGTGGATTGGTTTGGCCGCGGCGTTTTCGACCTGATCGCGGGTAGTTTTCTGGACACCGTCACGCTGTTCCGCAATACCGGCACGCGCACCCAGCCGCAACTGGCGCCGGGCGTACGGCTTGAGGCTGCGGGCAGCACGCTGCGCATGGATCTTTGCATGATTCAACCGCGGGTGGTGAAATGGCACGCCGACGGCCGGCCGTCGCTACTGGTGGCGGAAGAGGACGGCACACTTTCGTTGGTGGAGAACCTGGCGCCTTACGGAACTGAGCCTCGGCTCGCCGCGCCGCGTTACCTGCAGCAGGTGGATCCGTTTCTGAAGAGCGGCGCGCTTTCGCGGCCCGTGGTGGTGGATTGGAACGGTGACGGAAAGCTGGACCTCCTCGCTGGGAACTCCGCCGGCTATCTGCAGTTCTTCGAGAATGAGGGCACGCGGGAAAACCCGATTTTCACGGACCGCGGGTATCTTACCGCCCAGGGAGAAGTGATCCGCCGCATCGCCGGTCCGAACGGTTCCATCCAAGGCCCAGCCGAAGAGAAATGGGGCTATAGCAACCTTTCGGTTGCCGACTGGGATTTGGATGGAGACCTCGACATATTGGTGAATGACATCTGGGGCGCCGTGATCTGGCATGAGAATACTGGTTCCCGGACGAAGCCGTCGCTGGCCAAGGCGATGCCCATCGACGTGGAATGGGTCGGCACGCCGCCCAAGCCCGAGTGGAATTGGTGGAGCCCGCGGGGGAAACAGTTGGTTACCCAGTGGCGCACCACGCCCAGGATTGTCGATTGGGACCGGGATGGCTTGCCGGACCTGGTAACGCTGAATCACCAGGGTTACCTGAGCCTGTACCGCCGCGCCCGGCGTGAGGGCCAACTGGTGCTGTTGCCGCCCGAGCGTATTTTCCTGACGCCCGCCGGGCGGTTCCTGAACCTGGCCGCCGGCCGGGCGGGTTCGAGCGGCAGGAGGAAAGTGGAGTTCGCTGATATGGATGGGGATGGCGATCTCGACCTTATTACGGACTCAGACCAAGGTCCTATCTGGTATCAAAACACCGGCACGCAAAGCAGGCCGGTGATGGACTTGCGAGGAACGGTGGTGAAGGCCAAGCTTGCGGGCCACAACCCGACGCCTACCGTGATGGATTGGAACGGCGACGGGAAGCTTGACCTGATCGTCGGTGCGGAAGACGGTTTCTTTTATTACTTCGATGGCCGTTATATTGAGGCGCAAAACCGGGCCAAGTAAGGTTGCCGGGAAGTGATCGAGTAGTGAAAGGATTAGATTTCTTACTTACGCGATAGCTTCCTTGATAACGACACCGCCGGTGTCGGTGAGGCGCATGTTGCGGCCTCCGTGGTAGTAAGTGAGCCGCATATCGTTGAGGCCCATCAGATGCAAGATAGTCGCATGGACGTCACGCATACGATAGACATTTTCGACCGCTTTCCATCCCAACTCGTCAGTAGCGCCGACCGATACCCCGGGCTTCGTACCACCGCCGGCGAAGAACATGGTCATCGCTTTGGTGTTGTGGTCGCGCCCGGCAATATTACGAAGATCGGCCGGGTTATCGGGCGTTCTGCCGAATTCGCCCATCCAGACGATGAGCGTCGAGTCCAAGAGGTTGCGCTGCTTCAAGTCCTTAATCAGCGCCGCAATTGGTTTGTCGACTTCCATGGCGTTCTTCGCATGGCCTTTTCGGATTTCCGTGTGGCTGTCCCATGATTGGCTCGGTGTGTAGAGTTGCACAAAGCGAGTGCCTTTCTCCACCAGCTGGCGGGCCATCAGGCAGCGTTTGCCAAACGACCGGGTGGTGTCGTCATTCAGCCCGTACAAGTCTTTCGTCGCATCGCTTTCCTTGGCTAAGTTGAGTACGCTGGGGACCTCGGTCTGCATGCGAAAAGCCAGCTCATAGGCGTCAATGCGCCCCTGCAGGTCGGCGTTAGTAAAGTTACCGTCGAGATAGGCGTGATTATAAG
>JAYVUQ010000015.1:0-4928 GCA_043787785.1 Bryobacteraceae bacterium | reverse complement strand
AACCATGCCCAGGAGAGCGCTGAAAAATCGATCATGATAAGCTGCCGATTCTGCGGAACCTCAAACGCGCGCCAGGAAGACCGCTGCTTTCGATGCGGTCGGCGTCTTCATTTAGCCAATGCGCGGCCAGCGCCTGACTCTTACCGCCCTCCTGCTTCTTCCGTCCATGATGTCGGCCACCCGCCCGTTACCCCGGTGATGGCTGACCCTTTGCCGCCCCCCACCGCAGCCGGGTTCGACAGTGGTGGCCGGGGCACCGCCGCGAGGATGGCACCCTCCGCGCCAGTGCCCGATGTGGCGCCTCCTCTTACACCACAATTCACCGAACCTGGGCCCACCCTTCCGCCTTCGCAGGTAACCGGACGTGACTTCGGTTTCAGCGGACTGCCGGGTGAGGGAGACTGGGGCTCTCTTAGTTTCCAGCAGGCGAAGAGTCGCGAGCGTGCGCCGGAGTCCGACATCTACACCGATGACCGCGTGGCCCCGTTGCCGGCCCGCATCATGGCCGGGGTCTTCGATGCCCTTGTGATGGTGGGCGCCTTTGGCCTGATGGCCTTGGCTTACGCCGTTATGACCCGCAACTTGGGTGCCAACCCCCTGCCGGAGTCGGTTCTGGGATGGACAATTTACGGCGCCTTGGCCTTGGCCGTAACCGTGTTCTACCGCAGCTTGTTCATTCTGGCCGGCGCCGATTCGCCGGGAATGCGCTGGGCGGGGTTGCGCCTGGTAACCTTTGATGGCGATGCGCCCACGGTTCGCGATCGGTTCATGCGAGTTGCTTGGGGCGCGTTCAGTACGCTGCCTTTGGGTTTAGGTTTGTTTTGGGCGTTGTTGGACCAGGAACAGTTGACGTGGCATGATCTGCTTTCGAAGACCTTCCCTTCGCCCGACGCTGCATCGAAGGATTTGCCACGTTGGTCCCGATAGTTTGAAAGGAAAAGTATCATGTTCAGATTAGTATTGTCCTTGCTTCTCGCCCTTGGCTTGACAGCCGCGCCGCAGGCGGCCAAGAAGACCGAAGAGGCTGTCGAAAAAGGTGCGAAGAAGGTCGCCAAGGTGACCGAAACGGTCGCGAAGGATACGGCCACCGTCACCAAAAAGGTGGCCAAGAAGACGGCCAAGGTGGCGGAAACTGTCGCCACGGAGACTGTCGATGCGACGAAAGCGGGCGTTAAGAAGACGGCTAGAGTCGGCAAAGCGGTGGGGTCGGAGACCGTCGAAGTGACCAAAGCGGGCGCGAAAAAGGTCGGCGAAGTAGTGGCGCCCAAAAAGCCCGCCGCCAGTTCAATGGCCGGCTCAATGGGCGGCAAGGTGAATCTCAACACCGCCACCCGCGCCGAGTTGATCGCCCTGCCTGGCATCGGCGAAGTGAACGCGGACAAAATCATGAAAGCTCGCCCGATCGCGAGCGTGGACGACTTGTCGGCTAAGAAAATTATCCAAAACCAATATTATGAGAAGGTTAAAGGCCTCGTCTCGGTCAGGTAGCCAACGCGCATTCTCGTTTAGTCAGCCCCGTCAGATTCTTCTGGCGGGGTTTTTCTTTGCCATAAAAGAGACTTATAGCTCGGTTTAGTGCCACTGAAAGCGCCTCGCCTTCAATAGGTGGGCCTAATCCCGCCACAGCCACAAGGGATGGTAGTCAATTTTCGTCTTCGCTATCTATTCGCCTAGGTGAGCGCTAAATAACGAGG
Organism: Bryobacteraceae bacterium; assembly: GCA_043787785.1. Classification (GTDB taxonomy): domain Bacteria; phylum Acidobacteriota; class Terriglobia; order Bryobacterales; family Bryobacteraceae; genus JALHNI01. The sequence continues at coordinate 3,234 of JAYVUQ010000015.1, read as the reverse complement.
AAAAAGGGATTTACGCGCAGGCGATACCTATGTATTATGAGGAGGTGGTCGGAAGTGGTCAAAAGTGCTAGAATCGACCAAGGCATAAAGCGATAGACGGAGCTGAGAGTAGAAAAGTGGCGGAAGTGGATGCCAAAGCCGGAATGTACGATGGGCCTCCGCAGGGCTATCACCCGGCAAAAGTCGACGACAAGGGTCGACTGAAGCTTCCCGTGAAGTTTTCCGACTATTTGAAGCGCGAAGGTTCGACGGCATTTATTACGACATTCGATGAGGCAGCGGCGCGGATCTACGCGATGCCGGTTTGGTTGACGGAAGTCGCGAAGTTTGAAAACGCGCAAGGCGACGAGTTCGACGCCTTTGAAGGGGTAAACACCCTTGCCCAATATTACGGTGATGCGAGCGATGTTGACAACCAGGATCGGGTGTTGATGCCGACGAATTTGCGCCGCGGCCTCAAGCTCGAAGGTACGACGGTGCAGGTGAGATGGGTTCGCGGGCACATTGAGGTGCTCTCGGAAGAGGCGATGGCCGTGAAGTTGGCGGCGGCTCGCGCCAACCGGGAAGGCAATGCCCGGGCGATTGATCGACTGGGGATGAGGTAGGCGCAATGTATGCAGCACGTCCCCGTCATGATCGAAGAGGTGTTGGAGTGGCTGGCCCCGCGCGAGGGCGGCGTCTACGTCGACGCCACCTGCGGTTTGGGTTCGCATACCAAGGCGATCGCCGCCCGGGTGGGCAGCGGGCTGGTGGTGTCGAACGACCGCGATGCGGAGAGTTTGGCCATGGCGCAGGCCAGTGTAGTGGAGACGCCGGAACGGATCCGGTTTACCCAGGGACCTTTCTCCACGCTAGTCACTCGCTGGAAGGCGATGGATTTAGGTTTGGCCAACGGTTTGGTGGCCGACTTCGGAGTAAGTCGCTACCAGTTGACAACGCCCGAGCGTGGCATGACGTTTATGGCCGACGGTCCTCTCGATATGAGGATGGACCGGAGCCAGGGCGAAACTGCCGCGGACATTTGCAATTACTCGAGCGAACTAGAGCTCGCCAATTTGATCTACGAGTATGGCGAGGAGAGGAGAAGCCGGCAGATCGCCAGGGCAATCGCGAAAGGGCGGCCTGTAACCACAACTGGTCAGCTTTGCCGGCTGATCACACAGGTCACCCCTCGCACATCGCGCACCATTGCGCCGGAAACGAAAACGTTTCAGGCGTTGCGGATTGCGGTGAATCGCGAGTTAGACGAGATCAAGGTTTTGATGGATGCGCTGCCGGAGTTAGTCGGTCCGGGCGGAAGAGTAGTGACGATCAGCTTTCACTCGCTCGAAGACCGTATTCTCAAACAGCATTTTCAAGCGCTCGGCCGGTCGGGCCAGGCGCGGGTACTCACCAAGCATGTGGTGGCGCCTTCGGATGACGAAGTGAGACGGAATCCACCTTCGCGAAGTGCAAAATTGCGCTGTGTGGAGATGGCAATGAACGAAGAGTAAGAACAAGAACAAGAAAGATACTCGGGGAGACTGATATGGCGGCTTGGACAGTAATTTGGGACAGATTTGGTGAATTGACCACGGAACGCGCCGCGGAGTCGGTGCCGCGCCGTGATACGGAACGCTACCGCCTGCGGCCTTTACCGGCCGAGGACGTGTACTTACACATCAAGGCCTTCGACAATAGCCAGGTCGTTCGGCTTGAGGATCCCGCGGCGCGCGGCACCTGCTGGCGAGCGATTGGCGCCACTGTCGCCAGTGCCAGCATGCTGATCGTGCTGATGCTGCCCAGTGTCTTCAGCCTTTTGGCGGGTTACAAGTTACAGTTACTGGAGGCGGAGCAGGCAGATCTCTCCAAACAAAAATCCGCCCTGATTTTGGAAAGAACCTCGCTGCTGACCCCTCAGCGGCTCGAAGAAATTGCGCGGTACCAAGAGATGGTGGATCCCGCGCCGCAAACTGTGCAGTATCTGGCGCCAGGCGGCACTAACAAGCCTGCGATGGCGCTCAACGTTACGAAGCAAACGAAAGTCGTCAGATAGCAGACGGCCAAGCGCCAGGCCACCTCCCCCACCTATACCTGGCGCGAGGGAAAATAAGATGATTGAGACGGATCAGCGGTCGCGGAACCGCGTTCGCTTTCTCGCGCGCCTCGGCTTTGTCTGGGCGGCGCTGATTGCGGCGCGTTTGGTGCAGTTACAAATCGTCAACCACAACTCTTACTTGGGCGAGGCGCGCAAGCAGCAGAATCGCGAGGTGGATGTCGATCCCCCACGCGGGATGGTGCTCGACGTCCATGGTTTACCGCTTGCGATGAGCTTACCCCTTGACTCGGTGGCCATCAACCCCATGCGTTTGCCCGATGTCGACACGGTCGTTATGATGCTCTCCAGAATTCTCGACCTTAATCCCGCCACCCTCTGCGCGGACATTCTCCGAGCGAAAGGTTACGCGGGGCCTGCTACTTCAGCGGCAAAGCCGACTAAATCAGTTTGCATAACTACCGGCGAACCCTTATCGAAACCGGCAGGTTTTTTATGGGTTGCCCGCAAGATCACTCCGGAGCAATCCGATAAGCTCCGCAGCCTCAAGCTGGATTGGATCGAGTTCCGTACCGAGTATAAACGCCTCTATCCGAATGGCCGTCTGGCGGCTCAGCTACTCGGTGGCGTCCATGAGGATGGTAAAGGTTATGCCGGGCTCGAAGGCGCGCTGGATGAAGAATTGCGCAGCCACGCTGGCGTCACCCTCCTGGCCGTGGACTCCAAACAGCAAGGCTACGGTATGCAAGTGGCGGAACCAGCGTTGGCCGGTGAGTCGCTGGAAACGACGATCGACCGTCGCATCCAGTTCATCTGTGAGCGGGCGCTCGAGAAGGCGGTGAAGGCCAACGGCAACAATGGTTCCATCATCGTCATGGATCCGAAAACCGGACAGATTCGCGCCATGGCGAATTACCCGGCTTATGACCCGAATATTTCGCCCCGCAACCAAACGGAGCAGAAGCTGCGTCAAAACCTTTCTGTGGAAGTTCCTTTCGAGCCCGGCTCTGTCTTTAAGGTCGTGGCTCTCGCCGCTGCTCTCGAAGCGGGCGTCGTAACCGCCGACACCATGTTGAACTGCGGTGAGAAACTCTTCGGTAAGATGCCCGGCGAGGCCCATGGACACAAGCTGGGCGTGATGACCGTGCGCGAGGCCATTGCGCGATCAGTTAACGGTTGCGCGATTAAGATGGCCACCC
>JAYVUQ010000014.1:0-11601 GCA_043787785.1 Bryobacteraceae bacterium | reverse complement strand
CACCACCATCGTGGCGCCGCACTTGCTGGAGTGGGCGTTTCGCGGCGCTGAGGCCCGGCCGGTGGATGCTGATTCTGAAATACCCAATATTGGATAAGGGCTTGCGCACCAATAAGAACTCCGGTCGAAAAGGCCACCGGCGCCGGCGGCCGCTAATTGTCGCTATATAATTGGGGAACTTACTGAGGAGCCCTCGTTATGACTCGTTTGCTTTTCCTTCCGCTAGGGCTGTGCGCCATGCTGGCCGCCCAGACGCCGCAGGCGGCGATTACCGGTTCGGTAACCGATACGCAGGGAGCTGTCGTGCCCGCGGCCACCGTCGTGCTGCGCAATGCCGACACTCAGCTCACCACCAGCGTGGCGACCAACGGATCCGGCTTGTTCACGGCCCGCGCCCTGCCCATCGGCCGCTACACCTTAACCGCCGAGCATCCGGGATTCAAACGCTACGTGCGCGCCGGCCTGGTGCTCACCACCGGGCAGAAACTGGAACTGAATGTCCACCTGGATATCGGGCAGGCAACGGAAACCGTGAACGTGAATGCGCGGGCCTCGACGCTCGATACGCGCACTTCCGACGTAAGCCAGCTGATTGAGAGTAAGACGATCGAAGATATGCCTATCGGCGATCGGCGGTCGATGAATATTATCAATATCACCGGCGCGGCGGTCTTCGTGAATTACGATTCCGGCGGCAAGCCGAATTTCTCTTTGGCCGGCGGACGCACCCAAAGTCAGAACATGTTTATCGACGGCGGCACGGCGCAGAATATGAGGCTAGGCATCGGGCAGATCGATACTGACCCGCCGGTGGAGAGTACTTCCGAGGTGAAGGTGCTATCGAATAGTTACGCGGCCGAGTACGGCGGATCGGCGGGCGGCGTGATTATCGCGACCACCAAGTCCGGCACCAATCAATTGAAGGGGACGCTGTTCGAGTATCTGCGCAATGAGAAGCTGGACGCGGGTAATTTCTTCGCACCGTTCGTGAATGGCGGGAAAGTAAGGGCGCCCTTGCGCTATAACGTCTTCGGCGGCACCATCGGCGGCCCCGTGGTGATTCCGAGATTGTACAAAGGTAAGGACAAGACCTTCTTCTATTTCTCCTATGAAGGTTCGCGTCGCAATGAAGGCCAACCCCGGCAAATGACCGTACCCGATGATTTACAGCGTAACGGTGACTTTTCTCGCTTCGCTAGTACCATTTTTGACCCCGCGACGACGCGCGTTGAAGGTGGCCGGACGCTGCGCGAGCCCTTCCCTGGCAATCGCATTCCCGGCCAACGCTTCGATTCCGTGGCGCGTAACCTGGTCTCCTTCTGGCCAAACCCCAACCGCCCGCCGGACAATGCTTCGGGGGTTAATAACTTCCGCGGCAACTGGGTACAGCAATTAACTCGCGATAATCTGATCGGAAAGGTGGACCATAACTTTTCGGAGAAAGATCGCGTGACGGCCCGTTATATATATAACTCCGACGACCTGGGAGTGACGTCGGTCTTTCCCAACCCCGCCGCTGAGACAAACGGTACGGCGCAACGGCACCAGCAATTTACTTATGTCTCCTGGAATCGAGTGCTATCGCCAACGAAATTGAACGAGTTACGCTTTACTTATGGCAACCGGATCAACTGGCAACGTACGTTAGGCCTCGATGGCAATTGGCCGAAACAACTGAACTTACAAGGTCTGCCGGGGTCAGCTTTCCCGCAATTCACGGTGCAAGGCTTTCAGACTCTGGGTTCCGGCGCCCAAGAGCGTCGCCAATTTCCTATCCAGCAGTTTCAAATCGTCGATAACTTCTCCTGGACCCGTGGCCGGCACGGCGTGAAGTTCGGCTTTGAATGGCGGCCGTCGATGAACTATGAGATTAACCTGCCTACGGCTTCGGGCGCCTTCTCCTTCTCGCCGCTCTCCTCTGGCCAACCCGGCACGGCAGCCAGCGGCAACGCTTTGGCATCTTTCCTACTCGGCCTGCCGATCAATTTTAGTGCCAACGCCACCCAGGTGCTTGATCGCCGCTCCACTTACTGGGCCGCGTTTATCCAGGACGATTGGACGATCTCCCGTAAGTTGACCCTGAACCTGGGCTTGCGCTGGGAGCTCGATACGCCGATCCGGGATACTCAGAATCGCATGAACGGCTTCGCCATCGATCAGCGCAATCCGGTTTCTGGCACGCCCGGCGTGGTTCGTTTCATGGGCCAGAACGGCTGGCCGACCTTGCCCTATCGCACGGACCTGAATAACTTCGGCCCCCGCCTGGGTTTTGCCTGGAGGCCTTTTGGCGAAAAAACCGTCGTCCGCGGCGGCGGCGGCATCTCCTTTGCCCATCCCTTTGACGCGGGCGTGCCCAACGCGGTGGCCCTTGGCTTTTCCCAAAGCCTCACCTTGAACTCTCCGGACAACGGCATCACCGCGCCGCTCATCCTGCGCAATGGCCTCAGCGGCTTTAGTCTGCAACCGCCGGCCTTGAACGATAACTTCGGCGCGGTGGCCGTCGGTGCGGCGCCTACCCAGGCCGCGACGTTCTTCGAAGGTAACCGCTCCACTGGTTACGCGCTGCAGTATAACCTCACGATTCAGCACGAACTCAATGGCGGTATTTTGTTGGAGACGGCCTTTATCGGGAATAATTCCAGAAAGTTACCCAGTTCCGGCTTATCGCTGAATCAGATTCCTTGGAGTATTCTAGGTCCTGCTAACCAATCGCAGCGCGATCGCCCCTTTCCCCAGTTTTCCGGCGTCACCGTGCAGAATCCATCCCTGGGAGTATCGAATTACAATGCTTTCTCGGCGCGAGTGGAAAAGCGATTTTCGGGAGGCTTTAACGTCTTGGCTACTTACACCTTCGCCAAATTCCTGAATAACACCAACGAAGGCGGTGCGGCGCTGGGCGCTGGCGCCGGTCCTTATTCCGACCTCTACAGCCGCCGGCTAGACTACGGCCGCTCCGACAATGATGTTCGCAGTCGCCTTACCTTCTCGAGCGTCTATGAAGTGCCCTTCGGCAAAGGCAAGCGCTGGGGGAGTTCGAATCCGCTGCGCCATGTGATTGGCGATTGGGCCTTGGGCGCCATCGCGCTGGTGCAGACCGGTGCCCCGGTAACGGTGACCACGCAGGTGGATACCCGCTTTAATTTCGCCGCCGGCGGCCTGCGGGCCAATGTGGCGCGCGACCCCAACCTCGGCGGCGACGCCCGCGGCTTGAGCCGCTGGTTCGACACTGACGCCTTTTCTCAGCCGGCTAACTATCGCAATGGCACCGCCGGACCCAGTATCATCACCGCGCCCGGCAAGGTCAATTTCGACCTCAGCCTATTGCGCAACTTCCCCTTGGGCGAAAACCGGAAGTTTCAACTCCGTGGCGAGTTCTTCAATCTCTTCAACAAAGCGAACTTTGGCACGCCGGGCGCTGTCTTCGGCGCGCCTGGGTTCGGCGTCATCGGCGCGGCCGACCCCGGCCGCCGCGTCCAAATTGGTGCCCGCCTCGTCTGGTGAAGTTACTCGCCGGGGCTGCTCAATTGCCGGCCGGCGATCGGTCCTTGCGATAGTTTCGCTGGCCCCCTGGCGGCCCAAAGCTTTTTACACGCTGAGGCGTTGCGCACGGTGAAGAGTTGCCAGCCTTGCCATGCGCCCATTCCGAAGTCAACCGCGATTTCGAAACTTGAAGCGCGGCCGGTGCATTGGGGTGAAGTTCTCTCATGCGACCCACCTCCGGATTCCGGGCATCGCCCAGGAGTTGATGCAGGCGATCGATAGCAAGAAATACGTGGGCTTGGTGACGCCAGACCTGCGCCAGGTCTGCCATCGCGGGCTGCCGGAGGTGACTAGCGTTTTGGCGAAGGCAAACTATCCCGCCACCCGATTGCCTAGTGTGCCACAACCAGATCGAACCGCCATTTTCCCGCGCGCAGTGCCACGCGGCAGATTCCAAGGTCTTGCCGCCAGCCAGCCATGTGGCTGGCTTTATTGACTGACACACCAATAAGAACTCGGGCCTCGAGTAAGCCACCTGTGCCGGTTGCCACGGCCGGCTGTTCACATGCATGGGCCGTCACAACCCGCCGTTAGATAGTGCTTTGTTTTTGAAATTAGATTAACTACAATAAACCATGCGAATTTCAAAGAGTGACATCCCGGAAAAAATCAGCGTGCCCGGCGCGGTGGCCCGTCAAGTCACTGGCTTCGGAGATGCCACCGGCTATGGCAAAATGGCGGGGGAGTACTTCTCTTTGGGGGCCGGAACCGACTTGGCGCCGCTTTTGAAAGGCCTGCCGGGTGACCTCTGTCAGTCTCCGCACTGGGGTTACGTAATCCAGGGCGAGATCGCCGTGGTCTACCAGGACGGCTCTGCCGAGTCGGTAAACGGCGGCGACCTGTTCTATTGGCCACCCGGCCACACCGTGTCGGTGAGTCAGGATGCGGAGATCATTCTCTTCAGCCCGCAACAGGAACATTGCGCGGTCATGGAGCACATCAAGAAGCAGTTGGTCGGCTGAGTAGCTATTCCGTGCCCGCCGTCGGCCGCGTGAGTTCACGCGAGACGATGGGGTTGTCGGGATAATCCTTGGCCAGGCGCCGCAACATTTGTTCGCTTTCCACTTTACGCTTGTCCTTGCGATAGATCTGGGCCAGGATCAGTTGGGCAAAGCCCTTTAAATAGCGCCCGCCCACTGCGGCCTTGCGCAGGTTGGCGATGGCCTGGGCACGATTACCCTCGGCGGCTTCCATCTTCATGAAGGGCTTCAAAAAGAACGGCACACTTGAGACCAGATAGTCGCTGAAGCCGATGGTGAACCAGGCGTCTTGCAGGTCCGGATGCGTGCGTGTCAGGCGCAAGGCGTATTGTTGGGCCAGCTTAGCCGAAACCCAGCTTTTCCGATAACTCTTCTCCACCAGCGCCAGGTAGTCCCGCTCAATACCATGCACTAGCATCAGCGCCATCAAGGCCTTGGCGTCGTCCGGATCCTTGGCAATCAAGGCTTGTGCCCGTTGCGCGGCGAGCCCGGCCGAAGCCTGGATGCGCTCCCAGGTGGCCGGATCGGCCTTGCCCACCGCCTTGCCACCTCCCGGCTCCTGGCTCAGGAGGTTCAGTCGCTCCAACTCCGCAAACAGGTCGGCGGCGGCCACCACGGCCGGTCCCAACGGGTCATTGTCGTTTTGCTGGGAGTATTCGTGGGCGAGAGCGCGCCCGGCGGTGAAATCGAAGCTATAGATGCGCGCGAAGGCGGCATCAACCGTGGGCGCGGCGGCGACAGACGAGGTGAAAACAACGAGGGAAGCAATCAGACGGTTTAGCATGAAAAGTGACGGGAAGTACTACCGTTTCATCGTAACCCGTTCGTAGCCCTACTTGTCCTTGGCGTCAAGATCCTTCACCCGGACGAGCTCTTTCTTGAAGAGGGGATTCTCGGGGAACTCGCGGGTCAACTCGTCCAGCAGCCGGACGCTTTGGGGCAGGCGCTTCTCGCGCAGGTGGATCAGGCTCAGCAGGATCTTGGCAAATGGGCCTAAATAGCGTCCACCGTCGACCACCCGCTCCAGCTTGCGCACGGCCAGCAGCTTATCGCCCTTCGCCTCGTCGAACTTCACGAACCATTTGACGAAAAAGGGCAGGCTGCCCAGCAGGTACTCGGTGCTGCCGGTGGTGAGATGGGCGTCGGTGTATCCCGGGTCGACTTTCAGCACCTGCAGGGCCAGCCGCTGGGACTCCTTGGCCATATTGAGGCTCGCGATTTGGCGTTTTTCAATCAAGGCCGTGTAGTCCATGGTCATGCCGGAATTGATGGCCAAGGCGAAGAGGGCATCGGAGTCGTTGGGGTTGGCTTTCAGGCGTTGGTCAGCGGCTTGGCGCGCCCGTTCCATGGTGGCGAAGAAGGCGCTGCGTAGTTCGGGACTGGGCTTCAAGCCGCGCTTGTCAGCGATGCGCTTGTCGTCGGCGAAGAACTCGCCTTCGAGCACTTTGAGGCGGTCGAGTTCGAAGAACAGGTCAGAGGAGGCGCGAAAGGTGTGGCCTAACGGATCGGCGGGCTGTTGGCTCACGTACTCGTCCAGCAGGCGATTGGCGGCCGTGAAGTCCACGTTGTACATCCGCGTGAGTGCGGCCTTCACGACGGCATTTGTCCGTGGCGGGCCCATCCGCGCGGGCGCGGGGCCTTGCGCCAGCGCGGCTGGCAGCAACATGAGCAGGCTGAGCTTAGCCGAAGAGACGTTCAAAGTAATCCCGGGTACGCGATTCGATTTGGGTGAGTTCGATGGCTAGCGGCTGGTCGTGTAAGTGGTCCGGAGTCCAGCGCGCGACCATGATGGCGAGTTGCTGGCAGGCGATGGGGGTGCTGGGCAGGGTGCCGGCGGCTTGGCCGTCCAGCAGGCGCAGGCCATGGTCGACCGCGCGGTAAAGCGTGGCGGCATCGAGCAGAAAGCGGGCGTCGGCACGTTCGAGATGGCCCATCTTTTCGACGATATCGATTCGCTCGGGAGTGTTCAAGGTTTTGAAGAAAATACCCGCGCCTTTGAGGCGCAGGTACATGAGCGAGAAGTCGATGTCGTAGTAACCGCCGCGGCCAGCTTTGAGCGGATTTTCGCCGCCTTGTTCGCGTTCAATGCGCAGGCGCATTTGCTTCAAGAGCGGACGGGAGCGGCCGCTTTGGCCATAGCGGCGAAAGTCGAGTTCCTGCACTTCGTTCAGAAACTGCATGGCCTGTTCGGCGTCGCCGGCGATGGCGCGAGCCTTCATGTATGCGATCCCCTCCCAGGCTTCAGAACGGTACTCGAAGTATTCTTTGATGGCCGAGGCGGCCTGGACGAGGGGGCCGCCTTCGCCGTTGGGGCGCAGGCGGGTATCGACGGAGAGCACTTTGCCGCCGCCGGTGTAGGAGGCGAGCAACTCGATCATACGCTCGGCGACGCGGGTCCAGAAAACGCGTTCGCCGGAATCGGCATCGGGGAGGACGAAGACCAGGTCGGCATCGGAGCCGAGGTCGAATTCCTTGACGCCGAGACGGCCCAGGGCGATGACGACGAGTTGATCGAACGGCGTGTATGTAGAATCGACGGGCGGGTGCGTGCCGGCCACCTGCCAAATGGCCATTTGGTAAGCGGCGCGGATGACGGCGTCGGCGAGCAGCGAAGTTTGCGCCAGCGTCTTGAAAACAGGCACCGCGAGGGCTAAGCTGGCGGCTTGCAGACGGAACATTTCGCGGCGGAAGAACAAGCGGAGGTCATGGGGGGTGGCCAGTTCTGCGGCGGCCTCGCAATAGTCATCGGAGAGCTGACGGTTGGCGAGAAAGCGCAGGTCGCGCACGTCGGCAAGCCAGGCGGGGGTGCGCGTGAGGTGCTCGCCGAGAAAGGGGGAGTTTTCAAAAATGTCTAACAGGTGGCTGCCGAGGACGGGATCGGCATTGAGCCAGCCCAGCCATTCCGCGTTGGCGACGACCGCTTCGAGAAAGGTCTCAAAGCTGAGCAGGTTGCGCCGGGGACGGCCTTGGCGGAGGGTGCGGGCAAAGTCCGGCGCGGCGGTATCCAGCAAGCACAGCAAATTCGTGGAGACCGGCGGCGCTTCGCCAGGGGGAGGAACGGCGGCGCGCAGGGCGCGGGCGGCGGCGATGGCGGGCGCGGTTTCGACAAAGGCGCGCGGACGCTGGGCGTGGATGATGCGATCGTAGAGCGATTGCACTTCGCCGAGGTGCTGGTCGACCAGTTCCAGTAAGCGGGCCGCGGTGAAGACCGTGCCGGGCAAGGGTGGCGGCAGACGCCGGGAGAGCAGGTCGAGTTCGCGCTCGCCCAACGGCAGCATGTGGGTTTGGGAATCGTCGGCGAACTGCAAACGATGCTCAATGGCGCGAAAGAATTGGTAGGCGCCCGAGAGCACAGAATATTCGGGAACTGAGAGCAATTCCTTGTCGCGCAGACGGGCCAGCGCCAGGAGCGTACCACCGTGCCGGACCCACAATTCACGGGCTCCGTGCAGACGCTGGAGACACTGCACCAGGAACTCGATATCGCGAATGCCGCCGCGCTCGAGCTTGATATCGAGCCCGGACTTCTGGCGTGACTTTTGGCGGGCCAGATGGCGCTCGGCAATGCGGGCCCGCGATTCGGCAACGGCTTCGACACTCGCAAAATCGAGGGTAGTGCGATAGATCATCGGCTCCACAAAGTCGAGCAAAGCGCGGCCGGGGTCAGGCTCGCCGGCGGCGACGCGGCCCTTAATCAGCATCTGCAATTCCCAATCGCGGGCGCGCCGGCTGTAATAGGTTTGCGCGCCTTCGAGCGAAATCACCACCTCACCCAGGCGGCCTTCTGGGCGCAGGCGCAGGTCAACGCGGTAGCAGACCCCGGCGGGCGTGTAGGCGGAGAGGATTTCGGTCAAATCCCGGGCGAGTTTAGCAAAGAACTCCTGGTTGCTGATCGGTTCCGGGCCATCGGTTTCACCGGCCCCGGAGTGAACAAAGCTGAGGTCGATATCGGAGGAGTAGTTGAGCTCGCGGCCACCGAGTTTGCCGAGCGCAATGACGGAAAAGCCGGCGACGGCGCCGCTCGCCAGGCGCGGAATGCCGTGGCGCGCAAACAGGCTGGCCTTCACTTGGCGGTAGGCCACATCGAGGATGGCGTCGGCCAGCGAGGAGATCTCGGCGGTGGTTTCGCCCAAGGTCGCCACACCTTGCACGTCGCGCAGCACGATGCGCAGTAACTCACGGCGGCGAAACAAGGCGAGGTGATGGCTGATGGGAATGCCCGATGCCGAGGCGAGCAGAATCTCAAGCCGGTCGGCAAAGTCTTCGGTGGTGCGGCCGCGGGCCAAGTCTCCCGCAGTCAGCATCTGTTCCAGGATGGCGGGTTCGCGAAGGACCTCGTCGCCGAGAAAATTGCTTTGGCTAAAGAGCGTCACCAGCGTTTGCAGGGCAAATGGACGGTGCGCGAGGCGATGAAAAGCATCCTCTTGCTCGACGAGCAGGCGATCGAGCTTTTGTACGGCCACGGCCGGGTCAGGCGAAACCTGCAGAAGTGTCTCCAGGCGCGCAAAGGTACCCACAGGCAAGGCGTCGCGCAAGCGAAGCGCGGGTGAGCTGCCGGTGGTGGTGTTGCCGAGCGTCAGCGCCGCAGCAGGATTAGACGGCGTGGTCAATGACTTCGATTATATCGCCCGGGAATACGGGGCCCGGCTGCAAGACGCGGCAGTAGAAACCGGCTAGTCCCCAAGGGCCTTCGCCGGCTGCGGCTTTCTTCGAGTAGACGGCCGCCTGGATGCCAGGGCCATAGACGTCGAGATGGCGGCAAGGCTGGCGCAGTTTCGTGATTTCGATGATGGCTTGGCCGGCCCGCAAACGTTGGCCGGCGCGGAGTTGACGGCGGTCAAAGCCGGTGACGGTGAGGTTTTCACCGAGGGCGCCCGGATAGACGGGCCAACCCAGCGTCTTGATCTCTTCGATCGCTTCCTGGGTGATGAGCAGCAAGGCCTGGTCTGGCCCGCCATGGTACTTGCGATTGCGCTGAATGTCGCCGACCAGGCCCTGCGGGGTGATCTCTCCCTGATCGATGGCGTGCTTGGGCATGCCGCCGGGCGAAATGTTCAACTGAAGAATACGGCCTCGCATCCCCCTATTCTGGCATCCTCTAAGGTGATGAAGATTGTGGTGACGAATGATGACGGAATCGACGCGCCGGGCTTGGCCGCATTACTGGAGGTGGCGGAGCGTTTCGCCGAGGTGTACGTGGTCGCCCCGGCCGGGGAGCACTCCGCGGGTGGCCATCGGGTGACCGTGAAAGGGCCGATTGTGGTGGACCCGTTGAGCCGGACGCGGTTTCGGGTGCATGGCACGCCCGCCGATTGCGCGCGGCTGGCGTTAACCGAACTGGTTCCGGATGCGGCATGGCTGATCGCCGGGATCAACGAAGGGGGCAACCTGGGTTCGGACGTCTACATGTCGGGAACGGTGGCGGCGGCGCGGGAGGCGGCGTTGTTGGGCGTGGGAGCAGTGGCCGTGTCACATTACGTCAGGCGGTCGATGCCGCTGGATTGGGCCTTGGCCGGGTTGCGCGCCGAGACGGTGTTGGCCCGTTTATTGGCGGGCACGCCGGCGCGTGGCGAGTATTGGAACGTGAATCTACCGCACGTTCTGGGAGAAGTGAGCTGGCGGGAGTGCCCGCTGGACCCTTCGCCCATGCAGGTGCGCTTTCGCCGCGAAGGCGATGGCTACGCGTATGCGGGCAGTTACCAGGAGCGCCCGCGTCAGGCTGGTGCCGATGTCGAGGCCTGTTTTGGCGGGGCCATCACGGTGACGCGGCTCGTGCTTTGATGCGGAGTCTGCTGCTGAGTGATTACAGCGGCGGGCCGGGCGGCGTTGAGCGCTTGACGGGCAATTTGCGTGCCGAACTGCGGAGCCGGGGCCATGTGGTGCCCCGCTTCGCCTATTTGCGGGCAGTGAATTCCTCTACGCTCTATGGCGATGGAGTTGGGCGTCGTAGCGGAGGTAGAGTTTGAGGATTTGTTCGGACTTGGCGATGCCGTTGGCTAAGTGGGCGTGGGCGTTGGCGGCGGGGAGGGAACGGCGGAGGTCGACTTCATTTTCGGCGATGGCGATTTCGATTTGGGCGGTTTCGGCCAACCAGATTCTTTGTTGACGCCATTTGGCGTAGACGGCTTCGGCGAGTAAGTCGAGTTCGTCGGGATGTTGAGGGTTGTAAGTCTTCGCGTATTCGGTGAGTGAGCCGCGGAATTGGAGCTCGTCTTCGCTTTTGAGGAAAACAGCCAATGGAGAGGGGGTTGCCTTGGAGCCCGGAGAAACCGTGGGTGGTGGCGTTGTGGGCGGATTTCGCTTTGCCTTCGGAGGTGCGGGGGCCGGTGGGATTCTGGGCGTTGCGGCGATTGGCTTCGATGCGTTCTTGGGATGTCTTGCGAGGCATGGGTTACTCCTAGTTGGTGAGGCACGGGAGCAGCGCCCGGCGGCAGTTAGGGTCCTTTGGCCGGGACCTGATAGGAGTATACAGACAGGGCACCTAATACCTGGGGCAGCGATTCCCTGTAAGTGATTGAGGAGTGGTGATTTAGATACTTTTGCATTGCTTGTGAATGGATTTCCCCCTTGGAAAGCTGAAGCTCGGCGGGGGTTAAGACCGGACCTGCATTTTCGGTGAGAACCCGAGGGCTCGAAATGTTTGTTTTGCGCCGGGTTTGTTTTCGGGTATTTTATTTTTTGCGGCGGTTTGGGAGCGGGGAAGGGGATCGGTCTGGTGACGGTTTCGTGGATCAGGGGCCAGAAATCGGTTTCCTTGGGGGAGCGGTGTAGCTTTTTGCATAAGTGCCTCCGAGGATAAGAGTAACATCGGGGAAGTTAGGGGAAATACGAGATTTATGGGTAAGCGTTGGCAGGGTAGGGAGTTAGAAAATCGAAATTCGTTGTGACGCGCGTCGGGTAGGGGCGAGGCTCGCCCAAAGGCGCACCCCATTGCGGTAGCGATGACTTGCCCGATTTGCGCGTCTTGAGGATAGGTGTTAGTTGCCGGGCGGCGCGGTGGTGAACCAGGGTCGGGGACGATTCCAGCAGGAGCCGGTGCCGCGGGTGCGAGCGGCGTTCTTGAGTTCGGCGTTGGCGTGTT
>JAYVUQ010000013.1:0-7929 GCA_043787785.1 Bryobacteraceae bacterium | reverse complement strand
TCAAAGCGGGGGCGTCGATCGGTAATCACGTTGGGGCGGACGGAGGACTTAGCCGTCAAAACTTCCATCTCTTGAGCTTATCGTTTTCTGCGACCAGGCTTCGCCAGCGCTTTCTTGGCTACCATCTTCGGCGCAGGTGCCGGGCCCATAAACGCCACTGGCGCTCCTACCACCGGCGTCGTCGCACCCGGCCGCGCCGCGTACAGCCGGCGATAGAAGTCCGCATTCCGCAGCACCACCTGCACGTAGTTCCGCGTCTCGTCAAAAGGAATACTCTCCACAAACTCGGCGGGCTCGCGATAGTCAAACCACGTCCGCCACCTGTCCACTCGCCCTTTGCCCGCATTGTAGGCCGCCAACATAAACTCCCAACTTTGGTCCAGTTGGTTCAGCATCATGCGCATGTAGTAAGTGCCCAGGTTTAGGTTCGTCTCGGGCGAATGCAACATGCCCGTCGAGAATCGGCCCAGGCTCATCTTTTGCGCCAGCCAATTGCCCGTCGCCGGCATCACTTGCGTCAATCCGCGCGCATTGCTCCGCGAGATTGCCGCCGCATCGAACTCGCTCTCTTGTCGAATCAGGCCCGCCACAATAAAAGGATCAAGATCGCGTTCCCGAGCCAACTGCTCCAGGTGGCTACGCCAAGGTAGGGGATATGCCATCTGCCAAAACGAAAACGGCGCTGACTCAAGCGGCGTGGCAAAATAGGCCGGATACAGCGACTTCACCAAGCGAATGCCACGTTCAGGCGCGCCGCGCCGCTGGGCGAATTTGGCCATCAACATCGCCGTCACCGCCGGCTGCTCGTTGAAGCCGCCGCGCAACTCGAGCTCGGCATATTCGTCCAGCGCCGCCTGGCTGAGTAACTCGGCGCGTTCCTCGCGCACTTTGGCCGCGGGCGATAGCTCGTAGTTCGCGGCGGCGGCTACGAGGGGCCACTTCAGGCTGCTCAACTCCAGAACCCACTTCGCCGCCGGCGCGGTGGCGGTAAGGGTGGTATCGTCTAACCGCCTTCGCGAAAGCATCGCGTAGTAATGATTCGGAAAGGTGCGGCTGGTGTGTTCATACAAGGCCCGCGCCGTCGGCAGGTCACCGTTATTCTCGGCTTGGCGGCCAGAGAAGTAAAGCGCGGCGCTGGCGTGCGGCGAATCCGGATAGCTGCGCCAATGGTCGGCCAGTCGCAGAAAAGCGTCGGAACGCCGGTTCAGCAGGTCGGCAAACGCCGCCTTCCAGTTGCACCGCACGGAGATGGCGCGGCAAGCGTGAAAGATGGGCTCGGCCCGAGCCTGCTGGTTGCTGTTGTAGTAGTAATCGCCCGCCGAGGCCATCGCCTCGCCTCGCCGTGGCGACGTAGGAAAGCGCTCGCCCAGCTCTTCCAACAAAGCATCGATCTCGCCGGGCTTCTCCAGCCGGCGGTCAATATTCACTAGCAGCGCCAACCGTTCGGCCTCATTGTCCGGCGACTCCAGCCGCAGGCTTCGCAAGTGCGCATAGGCCGAAGGCGTGTTGCGCGCCTGATAGTCGGCATAGCCGATACGCAGGCTGGCCCACTCGCGTTCCTTGCCCGTTAGTTGCGGCAGTACGGCTTCCAGCGCCCGCGCGCCACGATTGGGGTCGCCCGTGTCCACCAGCCGTTTAGCCCGCTCAAATAGTTCAGTTGCCGTGCCTAGCGATGCTCCCATGCGCTGCAGT
This sequence comes from Bryobacteraceae bacterium, assembly GCA_043787785.1. GTDB lineage: Bacteria > Acidobacteriota > Terriglobia > Bryobacterales > Bryobacteraceae > JALHNI01. The sequence continues at coordinate 6,237 of JAYVUQ010000013.1, read as the reverse complement.
GCTTTCTCAGATTCGGCCGCTTCATTCGACCGCGGGTAAAGCTGAAAGATGCGCCGAAAGGCTGTGGCGCAATGGGCTGAGTCTCCACCCAGTTCCGCCGCTTCGGCTAGCAAGCGATCGGCGGCAGGCTGCGGCGCCTTCGCCCGTTGTGTTTCCAGTAACCGCATCGCCGATGCATAGTCCGTCAGTTGCAGATAGGCGCGGGCTGCCAAAAGAATTGCCTTGGGTGCCACCGGCGATTCGGTGCGGGCCAATGCCTCCGCTCCGCGCGCCGCCTCGGCGTAAGCGGTGGCGTCGTATTGACTGCTGGCGATGAGATAGGCGACATAGTCGCGAATTTGCGGCAGCCGCGGCAGCGCCCGCTGATATTGGTCCAGCGCTTCGTTGGGCGAAGGGCTCAGCACTCCGGCGGCCAGCAGCGCTAACGCGCCAGTTGTCCCCTGCGGATGCTGGGCCGCTAAGGCCAGCAGTGCCGGACGCTTGCTTTTGCCCTCGCGAGCCAACACCTCCACCGGGCTGTTCGATTGCGCGAACAGCGGCACCAGGAGCACTCCGAAGTAGAGAACGCGCCTCACACCTCGATTATCTCAGGTCGAAGGCAGGTTGAGGCCCGCGTCCAGCACGACCTGCCTCGCACATTCGAGGTCCGCGCCTTGCACATACAAGAACGCCCCCTTGCGCAACGTCTGAAAGATAAAGCCGCCTCGGTATTCGTCGATTTCGACGGCATAGTCAATCCCCGCGGCGGTCAGTTTCTCTTCCAACAACAGCGACTCGCGCAGCTTTTTCGCAATGTAGACGAGGTCGAGTTCCTGGTCGCCAAAGAACTCCGGCTCCTGCTTCATGGTCTTTAACTACCCCACGCGCCTGGCAAAGGCTTCGTACGCATCCTGCCCAATGTACTGGATAAATTCAGTGGCCACGGCTTCCAAATTACGCCACATCTTCGGGTTGCCAAAAGTAACGCGCGCATCCGGCACGAACTTATTTACCCGCACCCACACCAGCAACAGTTCCATGCCGCTCTGGAAGAACAACTCCTTGTTCAGCACGCCGCTGGTGATGAAACCCGCCACCATCTCCCAGTAAGACGTCACTTGGCGATAGTAGGCGTTGTGCAACGTGCCGGGAGGGGCCACGTTCTTCAAGAGATCTTCAAAGCTCTGCGGTTTGCATGAACTGGCAAACCAGCCGCGCGCGTCGCGCATCGTCGTCTCGCGCCGCATTTCGTACAGGCGCAGAATCAGGTTGGCATCATCGTAAGTGGGTTGCATACTCTAGCTAGGCTAGCAGGCTGATTCGATATACTCAAAATTTACTCATGCATGGCGCCCTCAGTTTCGCGTTGACTCTTTCGCTCTGCTGCGCGGAACCCGCCCCCGTCCTTACCAAAGCCGACGAAAAGGTGCTCGCGCGCAAGACCTGGTGGAGCTTCCGGGCACCTGTGCGTCCGGCAGTGCCTGATCGCCAGGACCCCTGGATCCGCACGCCCATCGATGCTTTCATCCTGCAGACCTTGCGGCAAAAATCCTGGTCACCGTCCCCCGCCTTGCCACGGGCCCAGTTGATTCGGCGCGTGTCGCTGGACGTTACCGGCCTGCCGCCCACCCCCGCCGAGCTGAACGCTTTCGTCGGCGACCGTTCCCCGCAAGCCTACGAAAACCTTGTCGATCGCCTGCTCGCCGCCCCCGCTTACGGTGAGCGCTGGGGCCAGAAATGGCTCGACGTCGTTCGCTACGCCGACACCAATGGCTTTGAGCTCGATCTTGACCGCACCCACGCCTGGCGCTATCGTGACTACGTCGTCGCCGCTTTCAACCAAAACAAGCCATATAATCAATTTCTCCAAGAGCAAATCGCGGGCGACGAACTCTGGCCCGGTAAACACGAAGCCCGCATCGCCACCGGTTTCCTTCGCGCCGGCCCCGAGCACCTCGTTGGCGGCAACACCGACAAGGAGATGGACCGGCAGGAAGTGCTCGTCGAGATGACCGCCGCCGTCGGTGGAGCCTTTCTGGGCCTCACCATCAACTGCGCCCGTTGCCACAACCACAAATTCGACCCCCTCCTCCAAGCCGACTACTACCAGTTACAAGCCATCTTCGCCGGGGCCAAAGGCGCTGACGTAGAGATCGCGACACCAACCGAAAAGACGGCCGCCGAAGCGGCCATCAAGGCGCACAAAGCCCGGCTCACGCCAATCGAAGATCAGATCGCCGCCGTCGAAAAGCCCTATAAAGATCAGCTCAAAGCGGAGAAGAAGTTACTGCTTGACGACGCGCATCGCGCGGCCCTCGCCCAAGCGAAGGAGCAACGCACCGAAGCAGAGAAGCTGATTGCCAAGGAAGCCGAGTCGCAAACCAACTCCACCTGGGACGAAGTAGTCAACCGCATTAAAGATCCAGACAAGAGCCGCCGTATCGCTTTGCGGCAGCAAATGCACGCCCTGGAGCTCGATGCGCCGCCGCCTGTGGCTGCCGCCTATGGCGTCGAAAACATGGACGACGCGCCCGTTACCCACATTCTCAAAGTGGGTGACCACAAAATGAAACTCGCGCCCGTCGCGCCTGCCGTGCCGCTCGCTTTTGCGCACCGCATCGACGTGCCAGTTACCGTTAAGGGACGCCGCCAAGCTTTGGCGGAATGGCTCACCGCTCCCGAGCATCCGCTCACTGCCCGCGTGATGGTGAACCGCATCTGGCAAGCCCGCATGGGCGCGGGCCTGGTCCGCACCCTGAATGACTTCGGCGCGCTTGGCGAGCGGCCCACCCATCCCGCTCTGCTCGATTGGCTCGCCACGGAGTTCGTCGCCCAAGGCTGGAACGTCAAGGCGATCGACCGCATGATCCTGCTCTCCAGCGTCTATCGCCAAGCCGCCACCCTGGATGCCGAAAAGATCAAGACCGACCCCGATAACAAGCTCTACTGGCGCGCCAACCGCCGCCGCATGGATTCCGAGATGTTGCGCGACACCTTACTCGCCCTCAGTGGCGAGATCAACTTGAAAGCCGGTGGCCCCCCGGTACGCGTGCCGATTGAGCCCGAGTTATACGAGCTCATCTTTACCGAAGCGGAGCCCGATAACTTGTGGCCTTTATCCAAAGACGTTACCGAGTTTAATCGCCGCAGTATCTACTTACTCAACAAACGCACCGTGCGCCTGCCCATGATGACCAATTTCGACCAGCCCGATGCGATGAGTTCCTGCCCGCAGCGCGCTTCCAGCACCCATGCTTTGCAATCGCTATCGCTGATGAATTCCGCCTTCGCGCAGGGTCGCGCCAAGGCCTTCGCCGTCCGGCTCACTACCGAGTGCGGCCCGAATCAAATTTGCCAATTGAAATCCGCTTATAACTTGGCCGTCGCGCGCGCTCCGCAGCCCGTCGAAATCGCCCAGGCTCAGAAATTCTTTATCCAAGGAGGAAAGCTCGAGGAGTTCTGCCTCGCGCTGATGAATCGCAATGAGTTCGTCTATCTTCCCTAAGCATCTCATTCCCCAAGCCGTCTCTCGACGGGATGTCCTGCGTGGCTCCGCACATGGCTTTGGCGCGCTGGCGCTGCAGGGCATGCTGGCCCAAGCCAAATCCGTAAATCCTCTCGCCCCCCAGCAGCCACATTTCCCCGGCAAGGCTAAGCGCGTCATCTTCCTCTTTATGGTGGGCGCGCCCAGCCAGATGGATACCTTCGACCCGAAACCGATGCTGAAGAAATTCGAGGGCCAGAAGCTGCCTGATAGCTTTGGCAAAGTCGGCAGCCAGTTTACGGATGGGTCCACGCCCATCTTGAGTTCACCCTGGAACTTCAAACAATATGGCCAAAGCGGCATGTGGGTCAGCGACCTGTTCCCCCACTTATCGCAGTGCGTCGACGACATGTGCTTCGTGCGCAGTTTTCAGACTGACAGCGTCGTCCACGCTCCCGCCATGTATCACGTGCATTCCGGGCGTATCTTGATGGGTTTCCCCAGCTTAGGCGCGTGGGTCACTTACGGCCTTGGCAGCGAGAGCGATAACTTACCCGCCTATGTCGTTATGCCGCAACCGGAAGGCACGCCGGAAGGTGGCACGCCTTGCTGGGGGCCCGGCTTTTTGCCCGCCGTCCACCAGGGCACGGTCTTTCGCAGCGGCGCCAACCCCATCATGCACCTGAAGTCGCCGGTGCCGCCTGATCGCCAACGCCGCACGCTCGACTTACTCCAGAAAATGAATCATCTGGACGCCGATCCGCTCGATTCCGGTATGGCCGCGCGTATCTCGTCTTATGAGTTAGCCTTCAAGATGCAAACCGCTGCGCCCGAAGCCGTAGACTTCTCCGGCGAGTCAACCGCCACCAAGAGCCTCTATGGCTTGGACGAAGACCGCACGCGCGAATTCGGCGGCCGCTGCTTACTCGCCCGTCGCCTTATCGAACGCGGTGTGCGCTATATCCAGATTTACTCCGGCGGTGGCCCGGTTTCCATTCAGTGGGACGCGCACAGTCATCTCAAAAAGAATCACGAGAAAATGTGCGGCCTGACTGACAAGCCCATTGCCGGGTTACTCAAAGACCTCAAATCCCGTGGCTTACTCGACGACACCCTCGTCATCTGGGGCAGCGAATTCGGCCGTCTACCGATGTCCCAATCCGGCAACGGCCGCGACCATAACCCGCATGGCTTTACGATGTGGTTCGCCGGCGGCGGAGTAAAAGGTGGTCAAGCCATCGGCGAAACCGACGACTTCGGCCTCAACGGCGTCGGCGACCGCTTCACCATGCGCGACTTCCACGCCACCATCCTCCACGCCCTGGGGCTCGACCAGAACCGCCTGTGGTACTTACACAACGGTCGCAACGAAAAGCTAACCGACTTCGGCGGCAACGTCATCAAGCCAGTCTTTGCCTAGGTAGGACAGACCTCCGGGTCTGCAGAAGCATGTACCCACCGATCGACTTATGAAACACTAGGGGCATGAAGCCAGTGATCACTCGCCGCGCCGCTCTTCTGTGCTCTGCCGGCGCGGCCCTGCTTCGCGCCAACGCCGATGCGATTCCCAAGGCCGCCCAAATCAAGCCGGAAGCGTTGGCCGCCGCGCTCGCTAAGCCCGCCAAACCAATGGTGATCTGCGTCGCCTTCCCGGTCCTTTTTCGCGGCGCGCACATTGAAGGCGCCGTTTACGGTGGCGCCGGCTCCAAGCCCGAAGGGCTCGAAGCCTTGGCCACCCTCGTAAAGAGCGTCGCCAAGGACCGTGAAATTGTCCTTTACTGCGGCTGCTGCCCCTGGGATCATTGCCCCAACATGGAGCCCGCCTTCAACAAGCTTGTCAGCCTGGGTTACATACGCGTCAAGGCCATGGTCGTCCCCACCAATCTGCATACTGATTGGATTACCAAGGGCTATCCGACCACCAAGGCCGCGGCCACCGCGTGAGCGCTCTGCTGGTCGTCTTCCTCGCCGCCGCCGAAATCCATGGCTACATCTCTGATGCCGCTTGCGGCTGGAATAACGCGCGCCCCGGCAAGGAAGCGCAGGAGTGCGCCCAGAAGTGCGTCGATGCCGGATGGCCGCCAGTGTTGGTTCTCGATGGCGGCATGAGTGTCTTCAAAATTGAAGATAAAGCTGAGCGCGCCAAGGTTCTGCCCTTTGTCGGCGAGCACGTCACAATTACGGGTGAGATGCAGGGCGAGACCGTGCGGGTAAAGACGATTCGTAAGTCCCAGGCCCCGGCGAAGCCTGCACCGGAGAAGCCTGCTGCAAGGTAAAGATCGCGTAATTCCCCGCCTCATACAGTAGCCGATGATTTCGATTCTCGCGCAACCGCCGGATGGCTTCCTTTTGCTCCGGTGGATCGAAATCAGTCGAAAAATCGGCCGCTCCCAGCAGGATGTGCGTCACGCCAAAAGCCCTTTCCAGACTTTCCGGGTGCGTGAAATTCTTCAGCATCGCTGCCCGATCCTGCCGGTAGAACGCGACGCTCTCCGGTACCGGCCGCACGCTTCGGAAGCCCGTATTGAGGTACAGCAACGTGTCTTCGGAGGCCATCACCACTGCCTGGGCCGGTAAGTTCGCGCGCATCCAGGCGTACACCGGGGCTCGCTCCGCGTTGCGGCGGCCAGCCTGTTCCCGCAAGCCCGGAATCGTATCGTGGATAAATGTGAAATTGTGCTGCGCGGCGTACATCGCCCCGTAACCCGCCAGCCCCATCAACATCCACGCCACCACCCGGTTGGCCCCCCCGCCGCGCAACGCCTGCCCCGTCA
>JAYVUQ010000012.1:0-10062 GCA_043787785.1 Bryobacteraceae bacterium | reverse complement strand
CCAGGAGAGGAAGAAGTACAGGCCGAAGATATAGCAGAAGGCCACCAGCATGATGGCCCACAGGTTTCCACTACGAATGGCGGCGCGCCAGGGCAGGGGCCGGTGTGCGGGCGGCGGCGTGTCACCAATCTCTTCGCGCTCGGCTAGGGGAACCGCCGGCATTTCGACGGGCCGGTCGCGATACCACCAATACCAGGGGATGCACCACAGCACGCCGATCACACCCAGCACGAAGAATGCCGCGCGCCAGCCGAAACGAATCTGCAAGGGCACGATGAGAAAGGGCGCAAGCGCGGCGCCGAGTTGGCCGGCCATGAAGATGTAGCCCATGGCGCGGGCGCGTTCGACAATTGGGAACCAACGGGAGAGGCAGATGCCGAAGTTGGGGAACGCGCCCGCTTCGCCCGCGCCGAAGCAGAAGCGGGTAAAGAGCAGGAAGTAAAAGTTGGTGGCGAGCCCGGTGAGGGCGGTGAAGGCGGACCAACAGAGCACAATGCGGGTGAGGGTGCGGCGGGAGCCGAGACGGTCGCTCCAGTGTCCGCTGGGGATCTCGAAAAGGCAATAGGAAAGCTGGAAGATCCCCACCACCCAGCCCCAGGATTGAGGCCCGATGTGGAGCGCTTCCTGGATGCGGGGGCCGGCGACCGAGATGGCCACGCGGTCAAGGTAAGTGATGACGGCGAGCAGCGCGAGGAAGCCGAGAACGCGATGCCGGTACTTGATTTCTATCCGCAAGATCTGCCGAGGGTAGCACGTGCCGCTAGGGGGCTTGCTCGCAGGTGACTTCCCACGGGCGTGCCGAACTGATCATGATTGTTTCTCATTCCAACCTGACGCGCTGCGAGCCCGTAGCGTAACGGGTTGCGTTCCCCATATCCCATCGTATAAACATCTTGTTATCTATGTTTTATGCTGAATGTAACCCGCCGCTTACGCGACGGGATCGACATGGGGCCGAATACAGGGAAGGTAACAATCAAGCAGTCAGAGCACTAGAGATCGGGGGCTGCACCGGCTGTCGGGTTCGGGGTTACCGGCTGACACTTACCAGGGAACTTGACAACTGCGGCTTCAACTCGGCCCGCTGTTCGCGCGTTTCCTGACCGGTCATCAGCAAAGCGAGCCACACGCGCTCCACGATGGTAAGTTCCCGGCTTGCGCCGGCGGCTTCAAAGTAATGGATAAACTTGCAGGCGGGACGCGGCAATAGGGGGCAGGAGGCCTGACTCACGCCGCCGATAGCGAGCACCAGCATGCCTCCGAGAGCTATGCGCAGAAGAGCGTTCTTGATCATTTTTGTTTTGGCCTTCCCTTAGGGAGACGCTTCGATTCGCCGGATGTTATTTGCGAAATCGAAATTTAACTCTTCTTTACCTCAGCGCGGATGGGCCCTGAGGATAGAGACGCGCGATACTTCTTGGATGCGGATCAGCTAAAATGAAATGTGATCCCCCGCCTTGAAAGAACCTCCCATTGAAAGTTGGATTTGTCAGCTTAGGCTGCCCCAAGAATCTCGTCGACACCGAGGTGATGATGGGCCATTTGGCCTCGCGCGGCCACGAATTGACCACCCTGCCTGAGGATGCCGACGTAATTGTCGTCAATACGTGTTCGTTTATCGATCCGGCGAAGGAAGAGTCAGTAAATACCATTCTCGAGATGGCTAAGTTTAAGGAGACGGGGCGGGCGAAAAAGTTGATTGTGGCGGGTTGCCTGGTGGAGCGCTTCAAACGCGACTTGCGGGTGCAGATGCCCGAGATTGACGCCGTGGTGGGCACCAACGAGATTGAGAAGATCGTGGACGTTTGTGAGTCCGGGGTGAACCATGGCGGGCCCACGACGCCTTATCTGTATCATGACCTTTCGCCGCGCGTACTCTCCACGGGGCGTCATTCGGCGTACATCAAGATCGCCGAAGGCTGCGACCATCCCTGCACCTTTTGCGTCATCCCGCAGTATCGCGGCGAGTTCCGTTCGCGGCGATTTGAGTCCGTGGTGCATGAAGCGACGCAGCTCTTTGAGCGCGGGGTGCGGGAAATCAACCTGATTGGCCAGGACACTACCAGCTATGGCGAAGACCTGAAGCTGAAGGACGGTCTGGCGTTATTGATGGCGCGACTGGCGCAGATTGAGACGGAACATCAGAAATGGGTGCGGTTCCTGTACTGCTATCCGAATCGGGTGACGCAGCAGTTGCTCGATACGATTGCGGAGCACGCGTCGATTGCCAAATACATCGACATGCCGCTGCAGCATGCGTCGGCGAAGGTGCTCAAGCGCATGAAGCGCGGCGCGCATGGTGACTACTTCCTCAAACTGATTGAGCGCATTCGCGCGACGATCCCGGGCGTGGGTATTCGCTCCAGTTTCATCGTCGGCTTTCCGGGCGAAACGGCTGCGGACTTTGACGAACTGTGCGACTTTTTGAAGGCTGCGAAGCTCGACCGCGTGGGCGTCTTTAAGTATTCCGACGAGGACACCAGCAAGAGCTATGGGCTGGACCAAAAGGTGGACGGCCGCACGATCCACAATCGCCGGCAGCGGCTGATGGCGGTGCAGCGCAAGATTTCGGCTGCCACCAATAAAAGTCTGGTGGGCCAGGAGTTCACGCTTTTGGTGGAGGGCCCGTCGCCCGAAACCGACTTGCTGTGGGAAGGCCGGCTGCAGACGCAAGCGCCGGAAATCGATGGCGTATGTTACATCAATGACTTTGGCCCTTCGGGTGAAACGCCGATGCCGGGCCAGTTCCGGCGCATCCGCGTGACCGAAGCGACCGATTATGACCTGATCGGCGAGTTGCTGGATACGGGCATCAAGACGCCGTCGCCGCCGTCGAATCCTTTCCAGATTTTGAATATCAGCACCTCCCGTCCGACTGCGCAGCACATCTAAAATTCAGTTATGGCCGTTCGTTGGAAATGTCCCATTTGTAAGCACGAAACCGAGCCACTCTCGAAGTGGTTCCCGTTCTGTAGCGACCGCTGCCGCATACAGGATCTCGCCAATTGGGCAGACGAGAAGTACGTGATTTCGCGCCCCGCCTCTTCGGAGGAGCTTCGCCCGCGTCCGGCGGGTGACGAAGATGTGGACGACTTGTGAAACGTCTGGCCACGATCGTGGCCACGGTGGTGGCGACGGCGGGCGGGGCAGGGTACTGGCCCTGGGGACCTGGCACGGCGGGCTCGCTGGTGGGCGTGCTGATCGCCTGGCTGCTGGCGCGTCAGTTCGATTGGACCACCGGCTGGCCCCTGCTGCCATTGACGATGGTCGCCACTTGGCCCGGTGTTTGGGCCTCCACGCTGGCAGCCGGTGAGCGCAAAGATCCGCAGTTTATCGTTATCGACGAAGTGCTCGGCGTGTGGCTCACCATGGCGGGCGCCACGGTGCTCAATGCCAAGGCCTGGGCGCTGGGGTTTGTCCTCTTTCGTATCTTTGATATCGTGAAGCCGTGGCCAGTGCGCCGTTTTGAAGCGTTGCCGCGTGGCTGGGGGATCGTCGCCGACGATCTGATGGCCGGCGTTTATGGCGCGATTGTTTTGTTCTGGTTTGGTTGGTTTCATCTCTATTCATAAGCTCTACTACTCATGGCACTCCCTACTAACGGCAAAAATCTTCCCCGCATCGATCAAGTGACGCCCGCCGCCGCCATTCCGGGCGGCGAGTTTCAGATTCGCGGCCAGTACCTGAAGGGCGAACTCGTCAAGCCCGATATTCGCTTTGGTGAGGTGTCCGCGCCGATCATTGTGGGCTCCGACTCAATGGTGATTGCCCGGGTTCCGGAAGGCGCCAGCATCGGCGAGATGAGCGTCGGTGGCTCGCCCACCCATGCCCAATGGACCTGTGAAATCGGCATCCAGATTGCCGATAGCCTGCACCCCGTAAGCAGCCCGGCCATCGATGCGCTGGGCAACATCTACGCGACGTTCTCTGGCGCGCGTGGCCAGAAGACGCCCGTGGCGGTTTACAAAATCGACCTCAACTACAGTGTGCGCCCCTTCGTCACCGACCTGATGAACGCCACGGGCTTAGCCTTTGGCGCGGACGGCTCGCTCTACGTCTCCAGCCGCTATGAGGGCACTATTTACCAGGCCACCGGCAGTGGAGACTTGTCGGTGTATTGCGAGGGCATGGGCACGGCCACCGGCATGGCTTTTGACCGGCGTGGCAACCTTTTCGTCGGTGACCGGTCTGGGACCATCTTTAAGATCAGCCCGGATCGTCAGATCTACGTCTTTGCAACGATCGAGCCGTCGGTGGCCGCGTATCATTTGGCTTTTGACGAAGACGGCAATCTCTATGTCGCCGGTCCCACTACGTCGAGCTTCGATTCTATCCAGCGCATCTCGCCGGCTGGCGAAGTGAGTGTCTTCTATCGCGGCCTGGGCCGTCCGCAGGGGCTCGCCTTCGACGCCGAAGGGAATCTCTATTGCTGCTCCTCGTTGCGCGGCCGTCGCGGCGTGGTGCGGATTACGCCGGGGGGCGACGCCGAACTCTTCCTCTCGGGTCCGAACATTGTGGGCCTCGCATTCTCGCCGTCGCAAGCGATGATTGTGGCCACCAATAACGCCATCTTCCGCGTAGACGCGGGCCTTAAAGGACGGCCACTGCCGTGAACGCTGAGATCATCGCCGTCGGTAGCGAGATGTTGACGCCGCAGCGCATCGACACCAACTCGCTCTATCTCACCGACCAACTGAATGCCTACGGCGTCGAGGTGACTTTTAAGTGCATCGTCGGTGACGACCGGGCCTTGCTCACCGACACCATTCGCCTCGCCATCTCTCGTTCCGCCATCGTCATTCTCACCGGTGGCTTGGGCCCCACCGAGGATGACCTTACTCGTGACGCCGTCGCCCAGGCCTTGGGTGTCCAGCAGACCTACCAGCCCGAAGTCTTCGAGAACATTGTCGCCATGTTTGCCCGTCTGGGCCGCAAAATCGCCGACAACAACAAACGGCAGGCCATGCTGATCGATGGCGCCGAGTGGCTCGAGAACACGCGCGGCACAGCGCCTGGGCAATGGATCCGCACCAAGCGCGGCGTCATCATCCTGCTGCCCGGCCCGCCCAAGGAACTCACCAATATGTACGAGCGCGAGGTGCGCGAGCGGCTGGTGGCGTTGCTGCCGAAGCAGGTGCTGCGAACGCGCTGGTACCGTGTCGCCGGCATGGGCGAAAGCGATCTTGACCAACTGATCGCGCCCGTCTATACGCGCTACACGAATCCGGTCACCACCGTACTGGCCAAGGCGGGCGACATCGAGGTGCATCTGCGCGCCCGGCTCGAAACGCACGAGGATGCCGAGGCGCTGGTGGACGAAGTGGGCCGGCAGGTGGAAGAACTGCTGGGCGACCGCATCTATTCGCGCAACGGCGATTCTCTCGAGAAAACCGTGGGGCACTTGTTGGTCGAATGCGGCGCAACCGTAGCGGTTGCCGAAAGCTGTACCGGTGGCTTGCTGGGTGCGCGACTCACCGAGACCCCTGGCGCTTCGGACTGGTTTCGCGGCGGCTACATCGTCTACAATTTGGACCTCAAGAAGGCCCTGGTTGGCAAAGCCGAAGGGGCCCAGATTGAGGCGGCCGGCGTGGTGAGCGAAGTAACGGCGACCCTCCTGGCCAAGGCTGCCGCTGAATGTTCCCGTGCCACCCACGGCGTCAGCATCACCGGCGTGGCTGGCCCCGAGGGCGGCACGGACGAGAATCCAGTGGGAACCGTCTGGATTGCTGTCGCGTCAGCACACAGTGTCACTGGTTTGCCCTTGGTTACCAGCCGTCGCTATCGCTTCCCCGGAGACCGGGTGCGCGTGCGCACCCTTGCCGCGCAATCGGCGCTTGATCTGCTGCGGCGTCATCTATTGGGTGAGAAAGAATAGCCTATGCGCTTGATCTGCTTGCTTTTTTGGGTTGCCTCCCTACTCCCCGCCCAGGTAAAACTCTCCGTAAACCAGTTGCTGGGGTTTGTTCGCTCCTCGATCAAGCTGAAGCATCCGGACAAGCAGGTGGGCGAGTATTTGCGCAAGGTGCAACTGACTGAGAAATTGGACGACCGCGCGATCGAAACGCTGTTGGGCGAAGGAATTGGGCCCAAGACTCTCGAAGCTTTGAAGGTTATGCGCGACGCCACCGAGAGCTTCGAAAAGCCCAAGGTGCTGCCCCCCAAGCCCGCCGCCCCGGTGATTCCTCCTCCGCCCACGGCCGAGGTAAACCGAGTCATCGACAAGTCGCGCGAGTATGCGCTCGCTTACGACAAGAGCCTTCCGAACTTCATCTGCATCCAGGTCACCCGCCGCTTTTTCGATCCGGCCGGCCTGGAGTTGTGGAATAAGCTGGATACGATCACGGCCAAGCTGAGCTACTTCGATCATCAGGAGCAAAAGCAGGTGATGTTCGTGAACAACAAGTACACGGATATTGACTATGCGAAACTAGGCGGCGGCGCGACGTCGACGGGCGAATTCGGCAGCTTGATGCGCGAGATATTTGAGCCTTCGAGCGAAGCGCTCTTTGGCTGGGAGCGCTGGGCGACGTTGCGCGGCCGCCTGCACTATGTAATCAACTACCGCGTCCTGCAAAGCCGGTCCAAATGGACGATCCACCACGGCACTAGTGGCCAGCAGGTAGTGCCGGCCTACCATGGGCTCGTCTATGTGGATAAGGACTACCTGTCGGTGTCGCGCATCGTCATGGAGGCGGAGGACATTCCGGTCGACTTCCCCGTGCAGATGGCGAAGACCCAGCTTGATTACGACTTCACCGATATCGGCGGCCAGCCTTTCTTGCTGCCTTTGCGTAGCGAACTGCGCATGCGTGACGGCAAGGTGCTGGTGAAGAACGAAGCCGAATTCCGCACCTATCGCAAGTTCGGTACCGAGAGCTCGATTACCTTTGACGTCAACGAGCCGCTTCCTGAAGAGAAGCTGAAAGAGACTCCGCCCACTGCCCCGGTGAAGAAGTAATCACCTTCGCTTTTGTGACCGCAAGCCTAAGCCGTGGCGGCCAGCCCTTTTATAATGGGGTAAATCCAGTCGCCAAGTAGACCGCAGCCTCAGTTGTGCCGCGTGACCAATAGAGGTGACCGCCCGTCGAATCCATGGCAAAGCCAGCAATCATCGAACTCGTCGTCCGGTTCACTGCTCCCGCGGGAATCTCGTGTGATCGAGCCAGCTGGTCCCCTTGGAACGACACCGCCACTTGGACGTCGCCCCAGGTCCCGGCCGGCGGAAAAGTGATGCGCCTCAAGTGCCCGTCCGGCCGCCGCAACAGATACGCTCCCAGTGGTTCGTCCGCAACGGTACGGTGGCACAGGACTAAATCCTGCCCATGGGGCATCCAATCGAAGAAAGGTCCAGCGTGGTCGAGCCCCAACCTTTCCCCGCTACCTTGGGCGTCGGTCACGATGATCCCGTTAGAAGTTATAGAGGTCCATCGTGTAAGCCCATCGTATCGGACACTTTTCCGCCGCCGACCAAGGACGAAGAAAGCGATCGAAATGTACTCACAAGTGCGTTATACGCGCCGTGAAATCACTTCTTCCGATGGATACGAGACGCGCGCTTCACGCCATCCTTGTGATGGCCAATTTTGGTCTTTGCCTCGCCCTGAGTCCAACCGATGGCAGGCGTGCACCTACCCTGCGAGCGCCGCGGTGAGAATCCAGCGCAGAGTGCCATGCGGCGCGGCGCCTTGGCTGTCGAAGTCGATCCTCACTAGCATGCCCTTCTTGAAGTCCAGGCGCAGGGCGGGGCAGCACAGCAGGAAAGCGGTCAATTGGCTGCACAACGGCTCATGGCTGGCCAACAGAATGCCGCTTTGGGCCCGGTGGGTGCGGATCTCCTGCCACACTTCGTCGGGCCGGCCCATGGGCGTGAGAGTGTCAGAGAGCAGCGTCTCGTGCGCTCCTGCCAGCATCTCCTGCGCGATGGCCGCGGTCTGCCGGGCGCGCAAATACGGGCTCGAAAGGATCAGGGACGGCGAGACACCGGCGGCGGAAGCGCGTTTGAGCACCTGACGCAATCGGCGCTCGCCTTCTGGCACTAAGGCGCGTAAGGAATCAGGTTGGTTGGCGTGGCCGTCTTCGGCAATGCCGTGTCGGAGAAGGTAAAGTTCCATGATTACTGGCTTGTCGCATTCTGGCATACTGAAGGCTTGGCTTTAAAAGACATCACTCGGGAGCAATGGGCACGCGGGCTGGCGATGGCCGCCGCCGTGTCGGTGGTCTGCTCAATTTGGGTGGCGCAGATTCTGATGGGGCTGGCGATCGCGGCCACACTTTATGCGCGCTTGCCCTGGCAATGGCCCTACCGCTGGCCGCTCACCGCGTTCTTCGGTGGCACGCTAGTTGCCTTGACGCTATCTCCCGATCCAGCCGGTGGCTGGCCGCAAGTGAAGAAATTCGTCGTTTATCTGATGCTGCCGCTGCTGGCGACCACCTTGCGGGGTACCGGCGACGCTCGCCGGCTGCTTGGTTACTGCTTGGGCGCGGCCGGGCTGAGTTCCCTTTGGAGTTTCGTCCAATTCGGTCGCCGCTGGCTCGAAGCCCACACGCTCCACGTCGACTTCTATCGCTACTACGTTGCCCAGCGCACCACTGGCTTTATGAGCCACTGGCAGACCTTTGGGGGACAAATGATGATGCTGCTGGCCGCCGCGCTCGGCTTGGCGCTTTTCGCACCCGCGCGCCATCGACGCTGGCTGTGGACCGGGCTGGGCGTTATCTCCACCGCCCTCCTGTTCAACGAAACTCGGAGCAACTGGATCGGGGCGGCGCTGGCCCTGGTGTACCTGGTGGCCAAGGCCCGGCCCCGGCTACTCTTTGCCCTGCCTTTCTTCTTCGGCGCCCTGATGCTGATAACGCCCATTCGCGAGCGCACCGCTTCCCTTATCTGGCCACACGGCGAAGTGGACTCCAACCAGCACCGCTGGGTCACCTGGCGGACGGGCGTTGAGATGGTGCGGGCGCATCCCTGGTTTGGATTGGGTCCGGAGCAGATCAAGAAGCAGTTCGATCGCTACGTTCCGGCGGACGTTCCGCGGCCCTTGCCGGAAGGTTGGTATGGCCATCTGCACAACAATTACTTGCAGTATGCGGCGGATCGCGGTATCCCCACGGCACTGTGCCTGTGTTGGTTCCTGTGGGCTATGGTGAGCAGTTGGTGGCGAGCCGCGCAGTTGGCCAATCAGGAGGCGCGCGCCATTTTGGAAGGGGCTATTGCCGCTTGGTTGGGGGTGGTGATCAGCGGTTTGTTCGAGTGGAACCTGGCCGATAGCGAAGTGCTGTATGTGTTTCTCGTCGTGGCGGCTTGCGCTAACGTGGCAGGTCGCTTTGCGCCGGGCCACTTTTCGACCGGGCGCCTTTCGACGGGGCGCTAACCTTCAAAAGCTTTGATTAACCGATCGACGCGCTTCAGGGTCTGTTCGGCGTCCTGCCCGGCGATATAATCCACCACCGCCACCCGTACGCGGATCGCCACGGGAACCCGGCCCATCTGGTAGATGCCGGCGATCTGTTGGGCCAGGTCGGAAGAGCCTTCCATGGCTGCCCGCTTGTCGAGGCCGATGATCGCGGCGAAGTAGCCGTCATACCAACGCCCGGTGAAGGTGTCCGGGCCGAGAATTTCGGCCAGTTTCTCGGCCACCTGGTTCACCATGGTCTGCGCTTCGTCCTGGTCCACCGAGCCGATGATGTCCTTCCAGTTTGTGATTCGCACCAGGTAGAGCGAAAATATTTCGTTCGCACTCACTTTGACGCGAATGCGCCGCTCAAACGGTGCGCGGTTGACGATACTGCCTGCGCGCGCCTCGCGCCGTTCCGGGCTATCCAAGCGTTTGTGCAGGGTGCGGATCTCGTCGCGCAACTGCGAGATGATGACGTGGTTCTGGGCCTTAATCTGCTCTACGGTGCCGGCGATACTGAGGCGGACGATGTCGAGACCAGCCTGAATCTGCTGCAGATTCGTCATTTTGCGTAATGTGGCGAGCCGCTCGAGATCGGCTAGCAGGGCCTTTTCCTGACTTTGGTCCTGGCCCGCAAAGCGGGTGACATACTCGGCCATCGCGTCGG
>JAYVUQ010000011.1:0-5873 GCA_043787785.1 Bryobacteraceae bacterium | reverse complement strand
TCGGTGAAGGATGCGCTGGAGGCGCGAGGGCTGGTCCTGTTGCCAGAAGGGCAACAACCCATCGTGATCGTCGCTGTCGATTGGCTGGGGATCGGCAATTCGAGCCATGACCGTTGGCGGGCCGCGCTCGCCTTGGCGGCCGGTACAGTGCCTTCGCGCGTGGCCGTGCAGACCGTGCATCAACACGATGCGCCTGGCGATGATGCCTCAGCGGAAGAGCTATTGCGCATGCGGGACTTGCCCGGAGTGTTGCAGAGCGAGCCATTTGCGCAGTCTGCCTTGCAGGCCGTGGTGGCCGCCGTACGAGCAGCGAAGTCGTATAAGGTGACCGAGATCGGAGTGGGCAGCGCCACGGTGAAGGATATCGCTTCCAACCGGCGAATTGTGTCGCCGGCGGGCAAGTTCTTATTTCAGCGATTTACGGCTTGCAAGGCCTCGCCCTATTGCGATGAGCCGGTGGGCGTAATTGACTCGCAGTTGGATTCGATTAGTTTCTTCAATAAAGAGAAACGCGTCGCGACGCTGACTTACTACGCCACTCATCCAATGAGTTACTACGGCAAAGGCGAAATCAGCGCGGACTTTGTCGGGATGGCACGGCGGCAACAGACGGAGACTTTTGCGATCCACTTTACCGGGGCGGCTGGCAACATCGGGGCGGGGAAGTATAACGACGGGGCGGTGGAGAATCGGGCGAAGTTAGCTGGCCGTTTGGCTGAGGCAATGTCGCAGGCGCGTTCCGCTGAGAAGAAGTTTCCAGTGGATACGTTGCGATGGAAAGTGGTGTCGCCACCGCTGCCGTTACGACGGGAATTTACGGAAGAGAAGATCCTCGCGGATCTCGAGAATCCGAAGCTGTTTCCCCGGGATCGCGCGAATGCGGGCCGCTATCTGGCGTGGCACCGTTTGGTGAAGACTGGGCGGAGGATTGATATTCCCTGCTTGCGGATGGGTCCGGTGAATTTGGTGCATATGCCGGGCGAGTTATTCGTGGAGTATCAATTGGCGGCGCGGAAGATGCGACCGAGCGGCGAGACGGTGGCGATGGCGGCCTATGGTGACTATGGGCCAATGTATATCGGCACGCGGAAGGCTTATGCCGAGGGTGGGTACGAGACAGGCATTGTGTCGCGGGTCGCGCCGCAGGTGGAGGATGTTTTGCTGGGGGCTTTGCGCGAGGTTCTGTTGTAGGCATTTGCGGGGATTCGCCAAGGGCTCGCCTGATATCACAGGTCCTTGGGTTCGAGGCCTGTTTTCTTTGCTATTTGAGACAGCAGGCCGGGTCCGATAGTGTCTCCATCATGGAAAGCGAAGGTGAAATTGGGCCAGTTGGGTCGGCTCAGACGGCGATGGGAACCGCGCTGCCAAGCCAACTTCCATCCGATCCTAAGGAGGGCGGCGAGCAGCTTTTTTGCCTTCACCGACGCCCAAAGGCTCATACTAAGGATGCTACGGAGAACACCTTCGCGAAAGGCTCCGGGACCTCTTCGCCATGATCGATGCAGTCCGCGACTACACGAAGAGCCAAGGCACGGACGTTCGCGATTGCCGCGTCCCTAGTGACGCCGTAAGCCATCACGCCGGGCATGGACTCAATGTCAGCCCACCAGCGCCCGTCCTCTTCGCGGCCCGCGACTATGGGTATCGATTCAATGGTAATTATTTCCATGGCGATATACCTTTAGTATAGAGCCTTTGATTGAGCCTGCAGCGCGTTCAATGTTTCGAGCGCCTGGACGGCCATTTCACGGCTGACGGTGGGGAATTGCCGTAGGAATTCTCCGACTGGATGGCCCCCTTCGAGGTAGTCGATGAGATTCTTGAATGGTACGCGTGTGCCACGGAAGCAGGGTCTTCCGTTCATGACTTCGGGATCGAATGTGATGATGGGTTCTTTCATATCTTGAGTTTCTACTGACGTTCTACTTGGCGCCGGCGTCACTGAGCCGCTCAATCCCTCACGCTGCGACTATCCGCCAATCTGCTCCCTGCAAGTTCTTTTGCGTTTCGATCTGCTGATGTGTCGAGTCGGTTCCACGTGCTGCGCATCGCGGTCGATCAATTTGAACTCGTGGCAGCACGGTTTCACTCGAACGAGCTTTAACGATTCTCAGTAATTGTCACCAATGACGCCGAATATCTCATCGTCAGTTGCCAAGTTCATGTAAACAATATACAGGACCGACGGTGTCAGCAAGTGTATGAATTGGACAAACTAGGCCCGTTTCCATATCAACATCCGTTCGCGTCGGATAGAGTCTGACTTCGCATTCGTAGCTCCATCCCTGATATTTTTGACTAACCATTATTGCCGTGTTTTCTTCTGTTAGATTATCGACGTCCAGCGGGATTTGCCGCTCGGTATACTTCACTGGCTTGAAGTACTTGCGGCCTCCAAGAGCCACTTCGAAGCCCAGGCAGACGCCCTCGTGCCTGTCAGCATAATTGGCCTACATGAGCGGCTCTTGCCATGTTCTGCTGAAGCAAATAATACCAGTTCGACCTCCAATTTCTCGTTTGGTCGCGTTGAGAGCGGTTCGAGTCACGAGATCGCAACAGGCGAATGGAAGCATTTCGTACGGGTCATTGACGCTACGAAAGTCTGATACTTTCAGGCGTCTTCTCGCGAGAGCCTCAAGCCCGTAACGATGCGAAATGTAATGGTAGACCACAAGTTACTCCAAGAAACTCTTGACCAAGACCGAGTCCCCCTGCTCAAAATAGCGGTACGTAAAGCCGACAAGGCCGCCTTGGATTTGGCGGAGCCAGTCGGTGGGGTCGGTCCAGAGTGTACGGTTGTCCTTTAGCGCGACCCAGTCGGCGCCTAGGCAGGCTCCGGGGGAAGTCACGTCGTGTAAGTCGCGGTGGACGGGGTTGCCGATCGCTTGGCAGTAAGTGGCGGGGGTGCGGTCGAGCCAGACGCGTTTGAGGCGCGGGTCATCGGC
Organism: Bryobacteraceae bacterium; assembly: GCA_043787785.1. Classification (GTDB taxonomy): domain Bacteria; phylum Acidobacteriota; class Terriglobia; order Bryobacterales; family Bryobacteraceae; genus JALHNI01. The sequence continues at coordinate 2,928 of JAYVUQ010000011.1, read as the reverse complement.
GGCGGCTCTTAGTAGCCAGTAGCCGGGAACTCCGGTGGCGGTAGCCCTTAGGTCGGTGGCACCGATCGAGGATAAGTAGTCGATGCCCCTGCGAACGTCGTAGGCGCGTTGGTCGACCATGGGGCGCTTGGGGTCGACGAACCACGCTCTCGTGTTGGGGTAGAAGTCGCCGCCGTTGCGGATCCACTCGGGGATGGTGGGGCCAATGCCTCGTACGCGCATCGTAAGTACCCGGTGGCCTTGGCGGGCGAGGGCCATGGCTAGAGGGGCGGGCTCTACCATGAGGATGGCTTTGTTAGTGGGTTGGTCGGGTTCGATGAGGCGGGTGGTGAGCCACATGCCGGGTTCGGACTCAAGGAGTTGGTACTTCACGTGGAGACCTTCTTCGACGGTCTCTTTCATGAGGCGCGTGCGGGGCGCGCTGGGGGGGGTGGAGATAGGCGTCGGCCTTTGCTGGGTTTTGGGTCGCCCCACCCAGCGTTCGTAGATGATTTCGGTAACATCGCGCGCTCCTAAATCGGTGCTGACTTGGCCGGTTTTGGTGGCCCAGAGTTCATGGTCGGGGAGGATTTTTACCGCGACCTCGGGCCTTGGCGTAGCTACGGCCTGGAGCCAGCGGCTGAACCAGCCGTAGATGGCTTGGCGAACCTCAGGGGGCGTGCCGTGGGGACCCGGGCCGACGACCCAGCTGATTTGGGCCTCGGCGTCGAGTAACTTGTAAATGACTTTGGCTTCTTCAAAGACAGCTTGTGCCGCGGCGGGCTTGAAGAAGTCGCCTTCGGTGGAGGCGATGAGCCAGGGTTTGGGGCTGAATAACTCGACGAAGTCCTTTTGGTCAAGCCCGGAGGCGATGAAGCCGGGCCAGGATTGTTCACTGTCGCCGATGTCGCCGGGGAACAGGATTTCGAAGGATTGCATGTAGCAGGCGGGCGCGGCAACTTTGATGCGTGGGTCGAGGGCGGCGACGAAGGTAGTTTGTGTTCCACCGCCGGAGCAGCCGGAGGCGCCGATCTTTTCGGGGTCGACTTCGGGGCGCGATTGGAGATAGTCGATGGCGCGCATGGAGTCATGAATCATGTAGCGGGCGAAGTTGTCGCCGGCGAGGATGGCGGAAGCGCCGGCCATGAAGTGCTGTTCGACGCTGCCACCGGCGCGGGCTATGCGCGTGAGCGGGTCATAACCTTGCAAGCGCTCGCCTTGGCCGATGGGGTCGTAGACTAACACGACGAAGCCTTGGAGGGCCAGGTTTCCCGCGAGCAACTGGGCGACGGGTTTGCCTTCGTTCCAGTGGCCCATGGAGAACAGTATGGCGGGATGACGGCCGGGCGTTTGAGGGAGATACAAGTTGCCGGTAACCGGGAATCTTTCCAGGCTATCGAAGATGACCTTTTCGATGCGGTAACCGGACTGGTTGATGGTACCCGTAGTGCGGGCGTTGAGGGGGCCCCGGTAATCTGGGAGGCCGGTGAGTAACTCGAGTAACTTGGCGCGGACCCAGGCTTGGCGCTCACGGGCTTGCGCGGGCGTTTTGATAGCGGCGATGGTGGCGCGGCGCTGCTTGAGGAGATCCTGGGCTTTGGTATTCAGCCAAGCGGTGACATCGGTCGGCTGGTCGATTTGCGCTAGGAGCGGGAGGGCACAGAGGGCGAGGAAAAATCGCATGCTCTCATGAGAACAGTTTTTCGAGGGCTTCGGGGATTTCAAAAACGGCCCGGTTTTGGGTGGCGGCGGCGTTGGCTTTGAAGCGAGCGAAGTTCTGGGGTTCGAGCAGCTTTTCTACGGCGCTGGCGATGCCAGAGAAGTTTTCGAGCACGAGGCCAACTTGCTGTTCGTTCACGAAGTCGGCGTTGTAACGCTCTTGCGGCAAGGTGAAGGAGTTACGCTCGACGATCACGGGGAGCTTCATGTGGAGGGCTTCGGAGATGCTGCCGGGGCCGGGTTTACCGATCATAAAGTCCGAAAGGTGCATGAAAAGGGGGACTTGCTTGGTGAAGCCTTCAATGTGAAGTTTCAAGGGTGACTGCATGGCTTGAATTTGGCGCTTGAGCTTTTCGTTTTTGCCGCAAATGACGATGAACTGGGCTTTGCTAGCGAAGGCGGCCAGGCGCGCGAGGATTTTCGGCATCACCGAGGAGCCGTAACCGCCAAATAAGATGATGCCGGTGGGGAGGTTGGCGTGAAGGCCGCGGCTTTCGAGTTCAGCCTGCCGGTTAACGGTGATGGGCTCGTAGAAGCGCGGATGGAGCACCATGCCGGAGGTGCGGATAATAGTGCTGCCGGGAAGGAGGATCGCTTGCGCCTGTTGTTCGGCCTTGGCGGTGCCGCAGAAGACGATTTGCTTTTGGGCCTCGAGCCAGAAGTGCGGGGGGAAGTCGGCGAGATCGGTGATGACGGTGACGTAAGGGGCGTTGGGCCGCACCTGTTGCCAGGCTTGGTAGAGGGCGCGGTCAAAGTTGGGGACGACGGAGACAACGACGTCGGGAGGGTCCTTTTGCCAATGTTTTTTGAGGAGCCAGACTTGGAGGGGGTGGTAGAGTCGGATAAGGAAGTGCATCACCCGGAGCATGAAACCGGAACCAAACGTCCAGCCTTTTCGTAGAAGTAAGTTGTAGACGTCTTCGAGGCGGAGGCGAAAGATTTGGCGGAAGATATCGATTTTGTCGAGGACTTCTTGCAGATGGACGAGGCGGACCTGCCAATTCTTGCCGCGTTGGGCGATAACAAGTTCGAGGGCGGTTGCGGCGGCACGATGGCCACCGCCAGCATCGAAATAGATAATGTCAATTTTCATTAGGAGTTGCAGGTTTTAGTGTAGCGTTTTGAAATTCGTGGCGATGACGTTTTCATCAAGGATTGTTCGTCCTTTGATCGCCCTGTCGTGCAACAACGGTACTTTGATGATGGGAAACTTTTTATGGCCCATACACT
>JAYVUQ010000010.1:0-3515 GCA_043787785.1 Bryobacteraceae bacterium | reverse complement strand
AGACGGAGCAAACGGATCACTTCGGCTGTGGACAAGAATGGACGCTACCGGTGAATGGCGGACGATTCAAGTGCCCGGATCCTTTCCGGCGGTACGCGTGCTTGACAACCGCGTGGCAATAACCTTACGCACCGCTTGGAATCAGCGGCCCCGGTTCGTCAGAGGCAAATTCATGTTGTCTGATCTGCAGCGCCGCTATGAGGAGTCCGAGTACGAGTATCCCGGCACTTTGTTGGTCTACGATCCGGCGGCTGGCCAAACTTGGGAATTGCAAACGGGTCACAGTGATAGTGAAATATTACTAATCCGAGGTGATGAATTGTATTACCGGATTCATACTAAGTTAATCCGCGCGCGTCTGAGCCCAGGGGGCACGGTTAAGACCGAACAAGTTCTGGCCGACCGTCCGGAGATCGCGGAGATGCACTGGGCGTTTTTTGGGCCTGCAACGAGCCAACCGGTCGAAGGCGTGAAGGCCAGGGTGCAGAAACCCGCACCCTCACCGAAAGTCCCCCGCGTGGTGAACGAGATGCCACCGGGAATCTATTTCGAGTACTATACCGGCGACTTGCCCGAACCATCCATCAAGTCCTTGCATCCGTTGATCATTCAGAACGGCTGGCAGGTTTGGTTTCTTCGGAATCAGCGGATGCCGGAACTGACTGACTATCTGATCGGTCCATTTGCGGACGAAGACGAAATCGATCTAGTGAAAGAGAAGTTCAAGGAAGGCAATCTGAATCTTAGGCGTCGCAAGTTCCCTGAAGCGGTGCCCCTACCGTAAAACAGTCTTTTTCCTGAACGCGAGAGCATCCGTGATCGTTGGAACAGAAGACCAGGCGTCCCTCAACTTGGCCTTCCCACAAATGTGACGGCGTACAAGGTCGCCGAACCAAGCCGCGCTAAGACCTTCTATCCGGAATGCACGTTCGCGGCAGGAGATGGTTCCGCTTGGTGGGGCGACATAGATATGCTCCAGTCTAGAAATGGAATCGAATACCGACCCTGGGTAGATGGCAACACAATCATCGCTTACTGGGGTCAGAGTCCGTTCCTCAAGATCGTTGAGAGCCCGTCGTTCCCGACCCAGTGGGTAACCACGCATACTTATCAATTCGCTGGCCACCAATTTTATTCAAAGCTTGGTGCAGTCTGCAGTTTTGTAAAAAGTGGGAGAAACTAATGCGTTTACTATTAACGTGCCTCAGTCTTTTCTCGTGCCAGTACCTCGTTGGCGAAGAGCTTTATCTACTGCAGGCCAGTCCGCACCAGCCGTCCTCCAAAACGAAGCTGTGGAGCACGGCGAGTGGCAACCTAAGCCTTCGACAACGTATCGTACGGGACGGAGTCGTCATTGACAACGTTCGCTATGATGCCGAGGCTCGCCTGCTGGCCTTCAGTTTTCCGTTCTGGGAGCCTCGCTCGTTGGAAGTAATCAGAATGGACAATCCGGCTCAGCGGAACACGATAAAAATCGACAATCGGCCTGCGACGAAGCGCGACCGGCTAACAACCGACGGTGGACTCCTTGATTTGCCTGACCGTGGGCTCTTCTACCCGTTTTTCACGGTTCGTGAAGGTGTCGCGACTGACTATTTTGGAATCGACGTCAAATCGCTGAATCCAGCCAGGCAACTGTTCGACCGAAGTGCGGATTCCCACTATCGCAGTGCTGGCCAAGTGACTTTCGAGACTTACGCGCCTCAGATGAGATTCAGTAAGGAGGGGGGCCCGGTATTCCCTCCAGATGTCGAGCCGCTGTTCCCATTTCCTTCCCAATTTTCGGCCGGAGTCGACCCAGCAACGACTTATGTCTACATTCAGGCTTCGACGCCCCATATCTTTGCCGTCACTCGTTCTGTCCATACGGACCTCAAAACAACGGAACCGGAAACGACGAACTTGTGGGTGAGAGTGCAGGCGACGGGAGAATGGCGAACGGTCATCGCGCCGGGAAACGCTCCCGCCGTTCGCGTATTCGGTCGGCGCTTGGCGATCGCGGCACGCTCACTGTTGACTGACCGCCGACCCGAGGTGAACGGTGCGATAACCAATTTCGCCACCTACGAACGCTATCGCCTTTCCGACTACGAATACCCTGGATCACTCCTGATCCACGACGCTGCAGACGGACGACAGTGGAAAATCGAAACCGGGGATAGCGACAGCGAGATTTTACTGATTCGCGGCGATGAGGTCTACTACCGGATTCATACCAAGCTGATTCGGGCTCGGCTCGACAAAGGAGGTGTAGTCAAGACTGAACAAGTGATGGATGACCGTGAGGAGATTGCCGAAATGCACTGGGCTTTCTTCGGCCCGGATTGGCCCGGCAATGACTCGGCAATTTCGAAGGCGGCCAGCGCCAAGGACAGCGCTTCCAAGCCGCTTCCCACTCCGGAACCGAAGGTGGTCTCGGTGCTGTCTCCGGGTGTTTACTATCGCTACAGCACGGGCCGGCTCCTGAGAGGTCCTCGCGTGGAGGATCTCCCTGCGGTCGTAGTCCGCAATCGCTTACAGGTATGGTTTGTGAAGGATGAGGTTTTCGGCTACGACCACTACGTCGGACCGTTCGATGACGACGACTTAGTCGAGCGGCTCACAGTCGAGTTCCGCGACGCCAACACTTCTTTCTTTCGGACGGAGTTTCCCAAGCCCAAGTGATCCCCCGAACGATTCGCGCGTCTGATAAGTCCTGCTGTAGTCTGATGCTGCGGATTTCTCTCCTGCTAGGCCTGTTGCCTCTTTGGCCTGCCCAAGAGCAACTCTACCTGCTGCAGGACTTGGAGGACTTGGGTAAGCGGCGGAGAAACACCCGGCCTGGGGCGCAGGGCTATTGTTAAGCGACAGTGTCGGACACTCTAGGGGAAGAATACCAGAAAGGGGACGAGAAGCGGGTTTAGGCGGGGGAGGAGGCATGGAGGAAAACGAGGAAAACGATGCCAGGCATGATTTGGGAGAGAGCATGTCGAGAAACGCAACATAGACAAAAATGCCAGAAGGGGGCAGGGCAGCCGAAGGACTGCTAAGGCGGGAAGCACAACTGAGGGGATAACGGAACGTCTAGAAGGCTACGGGGCAACTACGCAAGGTGGCCGGACCTTGGCAAAAGTCATGCCTGGCACGACCTAAAAAACGCCCGCAAGCAGTCGTAGAGAAATACGATACCCGCAAATGGGCCAAGCGGGAGCAATGGGGGCGATGAGGCCACCTACATCGACGCACACCACCGAGGCGTGCCTGGCACCGAGGCGTGCCTGGCACCACCGAGGCGTGACGCCTCGGACGGCCAAACCATCACCATTCCGATTCGCGTCGCCTCAGCCAACGGTGCTTCGGGCATCAGCAATCTCCTCATCTTTCTAAAGACAGATCCGGCCGGGGATGCTTTGTCCTACATCGCTATCGACCTGGTCGCCCGCAACTTGCAACTGTTTTATGGGCCCAACTGGACGATGTGGCCGTTGCCCGCGTTCACGCCAGGGTCCGCCAGCGTTAGCTGGGGAGCGTTGGGG
>JAYVUQ010000009.1:0-8527 GCA_043787785.1 Bryobacteraceae bacterium | reverse complement strand
GAGTTCAAAAGCCCCTGGGTGCGCGCCTATTTTGACGTCGGCAATGTGGTGCTGTTCGGCTTTCCGCAGGACTGGATCCGCACGCTGGGCCCGCGCATTGTGAAGGTACACATCAAAGACTTCCGCTTCAAGTCCACCCCGGCCTCCGGCGGCAAAAACGTCGCTGATTTTTGCCCGCTGCTCGAAGGCCAGATCGATTGGCCAGAGGTATACAAGGCCTTTGCCGAGATCGGCTATAAGGGTACGGCCACTGTGGAACTGGGCCGGGGCGACAAGGCACAACTGACCGAGATCAGCCGCCGCTTCGACAAGATTCTCACCAGTGCCCCGCTGGCTTGATAACATAACGGGGTTGACGACAGCACCCGATTCCACAGCAAACGAGCTTCTCGAGATCGAAGAGGAGTTTGGAGCCCACAACTACCATCCGCTGCCCATCGTGGTGGAGCGCGCCCTGGGGGTGTGGGTCTATGACATGGCCGGCAAGCGTTATCTCGATTGCCTCAGCGCGTACTCGGCGCTGAACCAGGGCCATGCCCATCCGGTGCTGTTGGCCGCCTTCATTGAGCAAGCCCATAAGGTGACACTCACCTCGCGGGCGTTTCATAACGACCAACTTCCGCACTTTTGCGAAGAACTGGCGGATCTTACTGGGCTCGACGTCGTGTTGCCGATGAACTCTGGCGCTGAGGCCGTCGAAACCGCCATCAAAGCCGCGCGCCGCTGGGGATATCGGAAGAAGCACATTCCGGCCAACCAAGCCCAAGTGATCGTCTGCGAGGGGAATTTTCATGGCCGGACGACCACCATCGTCGGCTTTTCTTCGGAGCCTGGCTACCAGCAGGATTTTGGCCCATTCACGCCCGGATTCGTCTCTGTGCCCTATGGCGATCTGGAAGCGTTGCGCGCGGCGATCACGCCGAACACTTGCGCGTTTCTGGTGGAGCCGATTCAGTGCGAGGCCGGAATCATCCTGCCGCCGGTTGGCTATCTGGAAGAAGCCGCGATGCTGTGCCGCGAGCACAACGTTCTGTTTCTGGCCGATGAAATTCAGACGGGGCTGGGCCGCACCGGATCGTGGTTCGCCTGCGAATATGCCGGTGTGGAGCCCGACATCTACATTCTAGGCAAGGCGCTTTCGGGCGGGTTTTACCCGGTTTCGGCGGTGGTGGGACGGCGGGAAGTGATGGAGCTTTTTACGCCCGGCAGCCATGGCAGCACCTACGGCGGCAACCCGCTGGGCTGCGCCGTGGCCCGCGCAGCTTTGCGGGTTTTGCGGGAAGAGCGGCTGGTGGAGCGCACTGCTGGGCTGGGCTTAAAATTACTCGAGGCGCTGAAGCCCCTCGAAGGCGGCTTGGTTCGCGAGGTGCGCGGCCGCGGATTGCTGGTTGGCTTAGAACTTACCGCCCCCGCCCGGCCTTACTGCGAGCGGCTGATGGAGCGGGGCGTCCTATGCAAAGAGACCCATGACTTCGTCATTCGCCTGGCACCGCCCTTGGTGATCACCGAAGAGGAGTTGCTGTGGATGGCGGAACAGGTGCGTGCGGTGCTGAGCTAGGAGCGGCGGCGCAAGAGCCCGAGCCCAACCAAGGCAGTGCGGAGCAGTAGATCGGCGTCACATTGGTAAAACACGACAGGCGAATCGCCTAAGTGAGTCGTGGAAACACCTTAGGGTGATGCCCCCCCAAGGGCGTAATATGCGATCTTGAGAAGGCCATGCCGTCATTTCACATACCGAGTTGGGTTCGCCGGGTGTTCGTTTGGATCTGTGGCCTGATCATTCTGCTGGCGCTGGCCGCGGGCTCGCTTTGGCTCTACTTGCATCCGACGGTGGACCGTAGGAACGGCATTGTGTATGGCCAGCGCAACGGCCGGCCCTTGACGCTGGACATCCTGCGGCCCAAGAACGCGAACGGCCTGGGCGTCGTGCTGATGGTAAGCGGCGGCTGGAAGTCGAAGAAGGCGGGTGAGGTGGAAGCCTGGCTGGTGGCGCCGATGCTGCGGGGGGGCTACACGGTGTTTGCCGTTTGCCACGTGTCGCAGCCGGAGTCCACGATCATGGACATCATTGAGGACATGCATCGGGGTGTGCGCTTTATTCGTTACCATGCCGGGGAGTATCAGGTGGATCCTGGCCGGCTGGGTGCGACGGGCGGCAGTGCCGGGGGGCACCTGAGCCTGATGCTGGCGACTCGGGGCGCGCCGGGCGACCCGGCGGCCGCCGACCCCATCGACCGCGAGTCGAGCGCGGTGCAGGCGGTGGCCATCTTCTACCCGCCGACGGACCTGATCAACCTGGGCCCTTCCACGGAAAACGATGGTAAAGGCGGGCCGCCGCTGAGCTTCGTGAAGGGCTTTGGCCCCGAGGCATTGGTGCCGGAGCTTTGGAAGCGCATTGGACATGATTCGTCGCCGATTTTCTACGTGACGCCGGCGATGCCGCCGGTGCTGATCTATCATGGCGACGCCGATACGCTGGTGCCGCTGGAACAGTCGCACCGCTTTCAGGCGCGGGCTAAAGAGGTGGGAATCAACGTCCCGGTGGTGGTGCATGCGGGCGGCAAGCACGGATGGCCAACGATGATTTTCGACGAATGGGCGTTTGTCGATTGGTTTGACCGTTACCTGAAGCTGGCGCGTTAGGAAGGCTTAGGAGGCGGTGCGATTGCGCTGGCCGAACCACTTGACGAACATCCACCCGGCACCAAGCCCGGCCACTAGCAGGATGAACCACAGCAAGTTGCCCTTTACCGCCTGCATGAGAGCCTCGGGATCGTTGATCAGGTTGGGTTGGCTACCGATGGTGCGTGCGCCGAAGATGGCGAGGATGGCGCACCAGAGGGTGGAGCCCACAAAAGTGACCAGCACAAAGGTGCCGAAGGGCATGCGCACGAGGCCGGCCGGGAAGCCGATCAGGTGGCGAACCACGGGCAGGAGGCGCGCCAGAAAGACGCCGCCCATGGCAAACTCGTTCAGCCAACGCTCGGCGAGTTCGAGGCGTTCGGGCGGCAACAAGAGCCACTTGCCGTAGCGCAAGAGGACGGCGCGGCCCAGGGTGCGTGAGAACCAATAGCAGAGGGAGGAGCCAAAGGTAGAGCCGAGTCCGCCGGCCAGGATGACACCCAGCAGCGACATTTGGCCTTGCGCCGCCCAGTAGCCGGCGGGGGGCATGATGATTTCCGAAGGCACGGGAATGATGGTGCTTTCGAGCGCCATCATGAGAAAAACGCCTGCGTAGCCCATATCCCGGGACCATTCGAACCAGACCTTGATGAGTTGATGAAGCATGAGAAAGCTAGCTGCCGCAACCAGGCGGGCAGCCACCTTGGAGTATAGCGCGGCGCTTGCTGAGTGGGCTTAATCGCCCGAAGCGCCAAAGCGGCCGATCTCGCCCATGATGGCACCAGTGGCGCGGCAGTAGCCAGCGTAGCTGAGCAGCATTTGCGTGCCGCGCACGCCGGCCGAGATCGAGATGGTATCCCAAAGCTGAGCGGTTTCGTCGAGGAAAACGGGAAAGTCCTTTTTGGCACCCAGAGCGGTTACACCGCCGCGAACGTAGCCCGTCAAGGGCTGCACCTCTTTGAGGGGCACCAGTTCCACCTTGCGATCACCGGTAAGCTTCGCTAGCGCCTTCAGGTCGAGTTCCATATTCCCTGGGATGACCGCGAAACAGAGCCCCTCGCGATCGCCGCGGACGAGCAGCGTTTTAAAGACCTGTTCGGGCGGCAGCCCCACTTTGGCGGCGACGGTGATGGCGTCCAGATGAAGTTCATCCACCGGGTAAGTGTGCAGTTCGTGGGGAATGGCCATGGTTTCCAGCAAACGGACAGCGTTGGTCTTCATAGCCGGGCTGAGACTATTTGGGAGGAATCGGAGCGAGCGGGGTGTTGGGATCCACTTTGGACATGGTTAACGCGCCAATACGGTCAAAAACCCACTTCTTCGGGTTGTCGTGTTGAGCAGAGAATGACCCGATGAGCTTGTCGCCCTTCAGTTCCACCTTCCAGCGAAGGTGCTCACCGCCATCAAGGGGCAGCAGCCGGTAGAGGTTGATCTTGCCGCCATCGACGAGAATCTGGAGCGGCGCACCGGGGTTGCCATTGCGGCCAATGGAAACGGCGGTCAGTTTGCCATCCTCATTTTTGATGTCGAAAGCTTGGCGCTCCTGGCGCTTGGTGCCGCCCTCATCGGTGGAATCGGCGAAGCCCACCCAACGCCCGGTAATATCCTGGGCAAACGCGGACGCGGCAAGGGAGAGCAAGACGGTGAGCAGCAAGTTCATAGCTAACAGCATATCCATTCGCCACGCCACGGTAGGATGACATTATGCAAACATTAAAGGCCCGGGGACTGGCGCTGGTGGCGGCAATCAGCCTCTCCGCCTGTGGATCGTCGGCAATTGGACCAGCGCCCGAGTACACCTGCGAGGTGGTTCACGTTTACCCGCATGACCGCGCCGCTTTTACCGAAGGCCTGTTCTATTGGGAAGGCAAGATTTACGAGGGGACGGGGGAGTATGGCGAGTCCAGCATTCGCAAGGTGGATCTCGAAACCGGCATCGTGTTGCAGAAGCGCGACTTGGCGGGCAATTACTTCGGCGAAGGCATCATCCGGTGGGGCGACAAGCTGATTCAGCTTGAATACCAGTCGGGCAAAGGCTTTATCTACGACTTCAAGAGCTTCAACCTGCGGCAAGAGTTCCGGTATCCGCCCGAAGGCTGGAGCCTCACGACGGACGGGAAGCGCCTCATCATGGACGACGGCACACCGCAGCTTCGTTTTTGGGACCCGGAGACGCTGAAGGAAACCAGCCGCCTCACCGTCACCGACCAGGGCCAACCGGTAAAGAACCTGAACGAGCTGGAATGGGTGAAAGACGAAATCTATGCCAACATCTGGCTGACCGACAGGATCGCCCGCATCGACCCGGTGAGCGGCAAAGTGACTGGCTGGATCGACTGTGGCGGCTTGCTAAGTCCGGCAGACCGGCAAGGGGGCACGAAGCCGCCGGACGTCCTGAACGGCATCGCTTACGACGCCGTGGGCGATCGGCTGTTTGTCACGGGGAAGCGCTGGCCGAAGTTATTTGAAATCAAGCTGACGAAGAAGTGACGACGCAAGGAAGCGTGTTAAGACCTTGTCCGACTAAATCATAACCATAATTGAATCAGTAGAGTATGGCGAAGTAAGGATTTGGCCGTAGCTCGTTTGTGAGGGTTCTTTCCTGGGCTAAATTTATGGACTCAAATCCTCTTACGACCTTCTCGGTTCACGAAGCCAAGACCCAATTCTCGAAGCTCCTCGACCTTGTTGAGACCGGTGAAGAAGTGGTGATCTTCCGTCACGGTAAAGCGGTGGCTCAGTTGGTGGCGCCACGATTGAAGCAGAAGCCAGCGCTTGGCGCGCTGCGTGGCCAGATCGGCTTTACCGAAGGTTGGGAGCGGGCGATGACCGATGAAGAGGGGGATGCCTTCCTCGAAGGCCGATGAGCGCGCAGTAGCTGCTGGACACCAGCACTCTGATTTGGGCGATGGCCGCGCCGGAGCGTTTATCGAAGCCGGCTTTGGCCGCGATTGAGTCGGGCGAGTTGGTGCCTAGCGTGGCTACTTACTGGTTACTGGGAAGCGAGCGTAAAGTCCAGCAAGGGGCTACTCAGCATCGGCGATCCAGCGTGTGGTGGCGGCTGGCGACCGAGGCCATGGGCGCCCGCGTCCTCTCGATTCGGGCTCACCACGTGGCGGCGCCACATGGGTTGCCTCATCATCATCGCGACCCGTTCGACCGCATTCTGATCGCACAGGCGATGACGGAGGGCCTGGTGCTGGTGACGAGTGACGACTGCATCCACCGGTATGCGTGGACGTTCGCTGGTGAGGCCCAGCCGGGCCAAAAACCGCGCCAATGGGTTAGCTGGCGATCTGCGGACGGCCGGGCTCGGGCCAATCGAGGTGGAAGAACTTGCCGCGGGGCTGGTCGGTACGTTCATAGGTGTGGGCGCCGAAGAAGTCGCGTTGGGCTTGCAGCAGGTTCGCGGGCAGCGAGGCTGAACGGTAACCGTCGTAGTAAGAGAGCGCCGAACTGAAGGTGGGCACGGGGACGCCGCAGAGAGTCGCTTCCGCGATGACGCGACGCCAGTTGGCTTGGGTGCGCTGGATTTCGCTGTTGAAGAACTCGTCCAGCAGCAGGTTGGCCAGCAGGCCGTCGCGGCCGAAGGCTTCAGTGATCTTTTGCAGAAAGCGGGCCCGGATGATGCAGCCGCCCCGCCAGATCTGCGCGATCTCACCGAAGTTCAGCGTCCACTTGTATTCCTTTTGCGCCTCGCGCATCAGCTGGAAGCCCTGGGCGTAGGAACAGATCTTGGAGCAATAAAGGGCGTCGTGAATGGCGGCGATCATGGCTTGCTTGTCGCCGGCGAAGTTCTGCGCGGGCCCATGGAGCTTGGTGGAGGCGTAGACGCGCTCCTCTTTCACCGCCGAGAGGCAACGGGCAAAGACGGCTTCGGCAACGGTGGGAGCGGGCACGCCCATGTCGAGGGCGTTCACCGAGGTCCATTTGCCGGTGCCCTTTTGGCCGGCCGTGTCGAGGACGATGTCGACGAATGGAGCGCCGGTGACGGGGTCCTTTTGGCGGAGAATGTCGGCGGTGATTTCGACGAGGAACGAATCCAGCAGGCCTTTGTTCCATTCGGCGAAGACGTCGCCGATTTCGGCGGGCGCCATGCCGAGCAGGTTCTTCATGATGCTGTAGGCTTCGCAGATCATCTGCATGTCGCCATATTCGATGCCGTTGTGGACCATCTTGACGTAGTGGCCGGCGCCGTTGGGGCCAATGTAAGTGGAGCATGCGACGCCGCCGAGGATGGGGTTGCCGGGAGTAGCGCCTTCGAGGGGCTTACCGGAGATGGCATCTACTTTGGCGGCAATGGCGGTCCAGATCGGTTCGATCTCTTTGTACGCAGCGGGGTCGCCACCGGGCATGAGAGAAGGGCCGAAGCGGGCGCCTTCTTCGCCGCCGGAGACGCCGGAGCCGATGAAGCGGAAGCCCTTGGCGGCCAAGTCCTTTTCGCGGCGGATGGTGTCGGTCCAGAGGGCGTTGCCGCCATCGACGACGATGTCGCCTGGAGCGAGATGAGGCAGGAGGCTATCGATCACCGCATCGGTGGGCGCGCCGGCCTTCACCAGGATAATCATCTTGCGCGGCTTCTTAAGCGAGGCGACGAAGCCTTCGATGGAGGCTTGGCCGACTAGGCCGCCGGGGGTGTTGGGGTTTTCGGCGACGAACTTTTCCATGGTCGCCGCGGTGCGGTTGTAGACGGAGATGCGGAAGCCGTGGTCGGCTACGTTGAGGGCGAGGTTCTGGCCCATGACGGCGAGTCCGACGAGTCCGATTTCAGAAAGCTGTTCACTCATGTACCTTGTATTTTGTCACGCCGTAACCGGAAGCGCTTCGCCGCCGTCCGAAGAAATTGAGAGACTGTGAATATGACGCGAATTTTAGTGGCACGGTTAGCGGGTCTGTTGTTGACGAATGTGGGCCTGCTTTGGGCCGACAAGGCGAATCCGAATCCCACGGAAATCGAAGAAATCGTGAAGAAATTCGCGGCCAAGGAGAGCGAATTCGCCGCGGCGAGACAGGCTTATACCTATCGGCAGTCGGCCAAATTGCAGGAGATGGGCCAGCCCGGCGGCAAGTGGGAAGAGGTTTCGGACATTGTCTTTACTGGGGCCGGCAAACGCGAAGAGAAGGTGATTCGCGCCCCCGTGCAGACACTGCGTCAGATCAGCATGACGCCGGAAGACTTGCAGGACATGCGCAACACGCAGCCTTTCGTGCTGACGTCCAATGAAGTGGATCAATACTTCGTGCGCTTTCTGGGCCGCGACAAGGTGGATGAAATCGACGCCTACGTGTTCGCCGTGAAGCCCAGGAAGCTTGAGCCGGGCAAGCGCTACTTCTCTGGCATGATTTACGTGGACGATCAGGATTTGCAGATCGTGAAGAGCTATGGCCGCGGTGTGGGCATTGCGAAGAACCAGCAGTTCCCGAAGTTTGAGACGTTTCGCGAGCAGATTGACGGCAAGTACTGGTTTCCGACGTATACGGTGTCGAACGACACGCTGAATTTCGACAGTGGTCCGGTGCCGATCAAGATGACGGTGAAGTACGAGAATTACAAGCGCTTCCAAGCCGAATCGACGATCAAGTTCGGCGATATCGCCGAGCCGAGCGCGTTGCCTCCAGCTACGCCGGGAAGTGCGCCCGGCGCGGCTCCGGTTGCGCCGCCGCCTTCGTCCACCGATAGCGATTTGCCGCCGCATATGAGGCAGAAGGCGAAGACGGGGTCTTCGCCCGCGTCGTCATCCGCCACCATCGCGACGCCTCCGCCGCCAGTTTCAAATGGCCCGGAACTAGCTCCGCTTTACGGCAAGCCCACGCCGAAAAAGAAGAAATAAGCCTGCGTCATCTCATTTTCCTTTTGCTGTCCGAGCCATTGATGGCGCAAGTGCCGCCGGGTTTGGGCGGTGGG
>JAYVUQ010000008.1:0-1751 GCA_043787785.1 Bryobacteraceae bacterium | reverse complement strand
GCCGAAAGAAATCCCCAAGTAATCAAGATTCGGGCAAACCACTTCCGCGCGCTCCAACGTTCCACTAACAGCGCACCAGGGATTTCGAGTAACTGGTAGCCGAGGAAGAAAAGACCAATGCCAAGCCCAAAGACTTCTTCTGAGAAGTGGAGGTCATTGGCCATGCGTAGCTTGGCGAAGCCGACATTGGCGCGGTCAAGGTAAGCGACGAGGTAAAGAGAGATGACGAGAGGTAGAATGCGCCAAGCTACTTTGCGGCGAAGGCGGGCGATTTGGTCGGGGGGCATGTGGGACTTAGTATACGCAAGTCCAACTGCGGCAACCTCGCCACTGTGATATATCTACGGCGGTATGATCTTAGACTCTCGTCGCGGCTTCCTCAAACGCTCCATGGCGCACCTGTTCACGGGTGCCGCCCTCCTCGACCAGGCTATGCTCCGAGCCACCGCGGCGCGGGCCCAGGCCAAGACGGCGGTGCTCCCCACGATGTTCGACCTGCAGAAGGTTGCCCCCGGGGTCTACGCGGCGATCGCGAAGCCGTTGCCGTTCCTCAACTGCAATGCGGCCATATTTGAGAATGATAAGGACCTCCTGGTTGTCGACTCGCATGCCCGCCCCAGCGCGGTGGTGAGCCTCATCCAGCAACTGAAGCGTGAGGTGGGGCCGAAGCCAGTGCGTTATGTCGTCAATTCGCATTTTCACTGGGACCATTCCGAAGGCAACGGCGCCTACAAGCAGGCTTTCCCGAATTCACAAATCGTCACCAGCGAAACCACCCGCAACTTACTCCGCGAGTTTGGCGCCGCGCGCGCCAAAGCGCAAGTGGACCAGGCCCAGAGTGCGGTGCCCGGTTACCAGAAAAGCCTCGCCGACGCCAAGACTCCGGAAGAAAAAGCTTATTGGCAACTGATGGTGCAGGATTCGCTGGCCTTCGCTAGCGAAATGAAGGCTTACTCGCCAGAGTTACCTAACCTCACCCTCGAAACCGACCTGATCATCCACGATAAAGCCCATGACTTACACCTCGCCTTTCGCGGCAAAGGCCATACCGCCGGTGACGTCGTGGTTTACTGCCCCCAAAAGAGAGTGCTCGCCACCGGTGATCTGCTGCATGGCTTCGCACCCTACATTGCCGATGGCTTTCCGCGTGTCTGGCCGCAAACCCTGCGCACGGTCGCCGCCTTCGACTATAACCGCGTGATCGGTGGCCACGGCGCGGTGCAGGAAGGGAAGCTCCATGGCTTCCAAAAGGCAGCCTATATCGAAGAACTTTCGAGCGAAGTAGCGAAGCTGAAACTCAAGGGTCTCAATATTGACGCTATCCAAAAGCAACTCGATCCCAGTAAGCTGAAAAGCCTTACCAAAGATGGCTACGGGGAGTTCCTGATGACGTCGCTATCCACCCATTTACTGCAGAAACCTAACACTTCCCGCGCCCAACTGCTCGCTGGCGCCGTAACGGGCAACATCGCCGATATCTTCAAAACGCTGGACAAGGCGTAGCTCACTTTAGGCGGACGCGGATCGTTTTAGTTGGCTGTGCCACAGCTCGCTGGTTTGGCTGAAATCGGGGGCGGGGCGTGCAACCTCGCCGCTTCGCAGGCCCGTTGCTACGGCTGCATGCATCTTGGTCTCGATTCTGGCCAGGCGGCTCAGTTTGACGGTGCCTAGGGATATCGCAGAATCGAAGGCGTAGCGGTAAGCGGCGGTGAGAATGGGCAGGCCATAATAGCCGGTGATTTGGTCATTGC
>JAYVUQ010000007.1:0-2910 GCA_043787785.1 Bryobacteraceae bacterium | reverse complement strand
GTGGAATCGCGGTGCGCCAAGGCACCCGAGTTTACCCAGGTAAGGATCTCCATGTTGTCGTGGGGGTGCATACCGAAGCCCTGGCCGCCGCCGAAACGGTCCTCGTTGATCACCCGCAGGGCGCGGAAGCCCATCCGGCGCGGGTGGTGGTAATTGTTGAAGCTGAAGCTGTATTTGGCGTCGAGCCAGGCGTTCTTGAAGGTGCCGCGTTCGGCGGAAGGACGAATCTCAATCATGACATTTCCTTTTTAAGATAATCACGATATTCGTGATCACAACTAATAGATGCGCCGGTCACGTTTTGGATGCAAGCAGCCCGTCCAGCAGGCGGCCCAATTCCTTCAGTTCGGTTTGCGACAGGTGGCCCATGGTGGCGCGATGATAGGCGGCAATGGTTGGGTCGAGCGAATCCAGCAGACGCAGCCCTTCATTGGTGACGCGCGACAGCAGCACGCGGCGATCCACGCGGCTGCGCTCGCGCACGATCCAGCCCGGCTTCTCCATGCGGTCGAACAGGCGGGTGACGTCGGGATCCTGGTTGATCATGCGGGTCGCCACCTCGCCGCAGGGGAGGCCATCGGGCCCCGCGCCGCGCAGGATCCGGAGGGCGTTGTACTGGGTGGGCGACACGCCGTAGGGCTTCAGGGTTTGCGATAGTTGGCTGAGGAGGCTGTCCGAAGCGCGCTGCAGCTTTACCCAGGCGTCGGATTCCAGAAGGCGCTTACCGGTCACACTTTCACTATAGTTGTGATCACGACCATCGTCAACGGCCAAGTTTTAGACGGCTGGCGAGTAGGGGCGGCAAACCGGCCGCCAGGATGGCTTCCTGCGCCTCATGAATGTGATAATCCACGCGGCGGAACTCTACCCACTGCGCGCGGGCTTCGTAAAGGGCATAGGCCGCCCGGGGGTCCTGGTCGCGCGGTTGCCCCACGCTGCCCGGGTTGATCAGGCAGCGCATGCCGGGCTCCCAGGCAAACACCGCCGCCGTCTCTCGCGCCGGCATCCGGGCCAGGGTCTGGACGCGCTGCCGCTTCAAGGCGAAGCCCCCCTGGATGTGGGTGTGGCCAAAGAAACCGAGCGCGGGCTCCAGATAGTCGAGGGCATCGCGGGCGGCAGCAGGCGTGGTGACGTATTCGTCCTCGTCGAGAGGGGCACCGTGGATCAGGGCAAAGTCTTCGTGCGGAAAGGGCCCTCGCGGAAGAGCCCGCAGCCAGGCTCGATTCTCGTCCGTCAAATTCTCCATGGTCCAGATGGCGGAGGCTTGGGCATAGTCGTTGAACCATTCCAGGCTCGAGAGTCCGCAGGCCACGCGGTCATGATTGCCCCGGATGTTGACGGCGACGCTTGAGCGCGCCCAGTCCACCACCTCGTTGGGCGAGACGCCATAGCCGACGTAGTCGCCCAGGCAGAGGATGCGATCGTATTGCCCCGCCGCGTCGGCGAGTACGGCTTGGAGCGCCGGCCAGTTGGCGTGGATATCACTGAGGATGAGATAGCGCAAAACTCAAGATTAGAACAAACGCGGCAAGCTATGATGGAAGTAAGTGCTCGTATCGATTGAACCAGCCAAGCCGAAACGCCCGGAATGGCTCCGCGCTCCTGCCGCCGTAGGCGAAAATTACCGCGACTTGAAGGAGCTGGTTACCCGGCTCAATCTGCACACGGTGTGCGAAAGCGCCGCTTGCCCCAATATCGGCGACTGCTGGAACCGGCGTAGCGCCACCTTCATGATTCTGGGCAACGTCTGCACACGCCGGTGTGGTTTTTGCGCAGTGCAGAAGGGCGAGCCGCTCGAGGTGGACTACGACGAGCCGCGCCGGGTGGCCGAAGCGGTGGCAGCGATGGGCCTGAAGTATGCGGTGATCACGAGCGTCAATCGCGACGATCGTAAAGACGGAGGCGCTGACCTATTTGCCGCGGTGATTCACTCCATTCGTGAGCGCGTTCCGGGCTGCAAAGTGGAAGTGCTGACGCCCGATTTTCAAGGCTCGCATGCGGCGATTGACACCGTCCTGAACGCGGCGCCCGATTGCTTCAACCACAATACCGAGACCGTGCCGCGCCTCTATAAGCAGGTGAGGCTAGGTGCGCGCTTTGAGCGATCGCTCGATGTGCTGCTGTATGCCAAAACCAGTCATCCGGAAATTCCCGCCAAAAGCGGGCTAATGCTGGGCTTGGGCGAGACCAACGCCGAAGTGCGGCATACCATGCGGCAGTTGCGCGAGGCCAAGGTGGATATCGTTACTTTGGGCCAATATCTGCGGCCGTCGCCCAAGCATTTGCCAATTATTCGCTACGTGCCGACGGATGAATTTCGGGAGCTGCGCGAGTTTGGATACACGCTTGGCTTTCGGCATGTTGAGGCGGGCCCGTTGGTTCGCAGCAGTTACCACGCCGACGAAGCTCTGTAATCCGCTACACTAGTGGCGAACAACGGGCGAAATGGCGAGTATCAATTACCAGTCTCAGCTTTCGATGCTGCGCAAGCGAATCGCGCCGCTGGAGCGCCGTCAACTGGCTCCCGCTTCGACCAACCTTCCGGGCCAATTGGCCACTACGGCGCTCGGCCAGCATTGGGAGATTGAAGAACACTACCGGCAACACGGCAACGTCGATACGGCTGGCTTGTGCCGCTTACCGTCGCACTTACTCCGCGCAATTTCCGGTGGCGCGATCGGCGATGTGCCGCCCAGCCGGTGGGCGTTTCTGGACACCGAAACGACGGGGCTCGCGGGGGGCACCGGCACGGTGGCCTTCCTGGTGGGCGTGGGCCGCATTACTCCAGAGGGCTTTGCCGTCCGCCAGTTCTTCATGCGCGACTTTGGCGAAGAGGCGAGCCAACTTAGTGCCCTGGCTGAACACCTGAACGACTTTGAGGTGTTGGTTACTTACAACGGCAAGAGCTTC
>JAYVUQ010000006.1:0-6380 GCA_043787785.1 Bryobacteraceae bacterium | reverse complement strand
CCTTTTTTCGCGACCAATCCATCTAGTCGGAGCTTGCGAGGTATAGGGTGTCCCGTTGTAAAACTTATCGGGATCGGAGAATACGGAGAACTTAGCCTCGCGATCAGCCGTTATGTAGGCGATTGCCATGTTGATCGTGAGCGGCAAAGCGATCAGCCTCGACGCCAGTCCAAGTGCGAGCAGGGCTCCCCCGGCCAGAGTCAGTCCCGCGACGAAAGGCGCCGTTAGGCCTGGAAGCGGAATGCCGAGCATTTCCGAGGCGTGTAACCCGGCGTAGCTGCTGACGTTTTCAACCACGACCGGCTTGCGTTCCAGAATGTGGTCGAGATGCGGAATGCGAATGCCGACGCCGATTCCGTAGTCGGTGGACTTGTTGGGAAGCATGTGTGAACCTGAACGGGGGCTTGCGTCAGATTGAGCCGCCCTGGCCGAAAGTGTCCCTTACATCTTGGGCTCGGAGCCGTCCGTGGCGCAGGCACCTTTGCCCTTGCACTCGTTCTTGCCAAACTTTCTTCTTGGACCCCCTCTGGCCTCGCAGGAGTTCATTCCTTTGGAGGCGTGCTTTTCGATCTTCTTCTTGAAACCCTTCATGTGATTCACCTCCTTATCAGTTCGAAAGCATGTTGCTTCCAACCGTGAGTGCAGGCTTGGTGCAATCTCTTAGAACGGTTCGCGACTGTTTCTGCTTGGCACCCAAATCGGCGTGGCTCGAGACGCGGGAGTTTGCGCAAAAGTGGTCCAGCCGGAAGACTGGCGCGAAAGTCTGGGGACGTTGGTCCGCCGCGAAGCCGCGGCCCTGCGGCTGACGACGCGCCACCATACGGCGTTTGGGGTTGCCGGTGAGCGCTTGACCTGCCTGAATCGCACGGAAAAGAGGCTGGCGTCGAGATTCATCGCATCTTCATCCAGCTAACTCCTTTTTTATGTTATTGTTAGGAGAATAAACAAGATGCCGGGAGCTGCCGCGACTTATCCATTCTTGTTCGCAGAGGAGGGGGGTGCTGGTGTAAGGGGGCGCATGACGTCGAAGATGAACAAGTCTTTACCCGACCCACCTGCAATGGCGCCTTTATGAAACGCTTAGCTCACCGGCCAGGTAAAACCTGCACTTATTTTCGCGGCGCGGGCATTTTCTGCACGGATCCTGAGTTTGAATGATCGTTTGGATTACCGGTTCCGCGCTACGCGAAGGGTGTCGTATGACCGGACGGGCACGCGGACGACTTTCGGTGGTACTTCGCCGGGCACCGGGCCAATCCTCTACCCCTGTAGCTTTCCCTGGTCTATCTGAACCCTCTACGGGTCCTTGCTACTCCTTAGATTGAACATAATCCGATCTCCGTCATCCGATATGCTACGAATGGCATTTCACGTGCAGTACAGAGTCTGAATCGGACGAGGACTCAATGCAAAACAAATCGTTACTTTCTGGTGTTTATTTTCCCCTCTCACTCGCAATCGCCTTGGTGGCGTCGGCGGGAACAACGCAAGCGGCACCCATCATCGGCACGTTTGATATCGCGGGCTCGGTGACGGTGTCCGGCACATCGTTGGACTTCGGGAGCAATGGGGCTGCGGATGGCCTTTTTTTCATTACCGGCGGAACCGGGTACTTTTCGGGGTATTCGGCTGGCCTAGCGAATGCGGGCGATCTGCGAGATCTGTCGGTGCCACCGGGTGTCGTGAACGTTACGCACTTCGTGGATTTTTTATTGGGACCGCGTAGCGGATTCTTTATCGATATGACCTTTCTCACGCCTGGTGGCGGCCCTGCGTGCCCTCCTGGAGCTCCAGTGGGTGCATCTTGCACGGTGGCGGGATCGCCCTTGTTGATCACCCGGTCCGGAGCAAATAACACTACGGTAACGATGTCGTTTTCCGGCATCGCCACGAATGGGCCCGATTCCGGGTTCGCTTCCGGCGTGTTCACCGCGCAGTTCCTCGGGCAAACCCCGGAGCAATTGCTGGCAGTTATTGCCGCGGGTGGCACCGTTACTACCTCCTACTCCGCGACCTTGGGGGTTAGCGCAACACCGGAGCCGGCTTCGGTGGCGACCTCGGTGATGGGTTTGGGCTTGATGGGGTTCGGCCTTTGGCGTCGCCGTCGCGCTTAAAAGAATCTTTTAAGCCGCCGCCCGCGACTGTAACGCCTCGCGCTCCACGCCCCGTAACAGATTGACCAATGACGCCGAACCCGTTCCCTGGCTGCACACCACAGGCGTACGCTTTAGGGTCTCTTGCAACTCCTGGATATGGGGCGCATGGCGCTCAGGCACAAGATCGGAGTCGAAAGTCATCACCTCGATCTCGCAACCGTACCGTTGGTCAAAGTAAGACGGAACTGGTTCGTCCCCCACCGCCAGCGGCCGCCCGCCGATCCGTCGCAGAATCGTTGCCGAATGATTCCTCTGCGTGGCCGTGCAAATGCCCACTGCCCCGCCCAGCGCTAGGCCCAGGCTGAAGTTCAGCCGCGCAATTCGTACTGCTTCCGTGCTGTGCCGGATTGAAGCGTCGAGTGCCCAGCCGCCCACCTCTACGTAGAGGAATCTCCGGTCCGCCGCCGAAGCGATATGTCGTTTCACCGCCGTCCGCAGAGTCGGACCGTTGGTCGGGTCCCGCGCCAATGTGCTGCGCGATACCGTGAGATCGTCAAACCGCACGTCGGGCTGATGGGGATAAAAGCGACAGCAGCCCAACACGCGACCCTCGCTGCTCATCACCAGCAAGTGGAAGGCGTGGCGGTCCGCCGCCATCACGTGCCGCCCGCTCTGATCCAGTTCCGAAGGCCGAATCGCCCCATCGGCGAGGTAAACGGCTCCGCGTAATCGCTGCATCTGTGTCATCAACGCCTCGTGAGCGTCTATATCGACGGCCACTCGCTCGAAGGTTGACGGAAAAACGTCTGGGGCTGGCGCCAGCAACGCTAGCTGCCGCGACGGACTGGCGAGCGGGATCGGCAATAAAGAAAGCATTATATACCCTCAACGGCGGGGTCTCTACCCACCCTTTTCTTGGCTAAACCCTAATCGGCCTAAGTGCGCCGGGGCTTTACCCCTGTTTGCGTGTTTTATCGCAAAGTCCGACATTCCGATTGCTTCCGGAGCCGCAGGACTTCTGCTGCAGACGGCTCCCGCGCCCAATTCCGTTGCAAATTTAAATGTTAATTTAAGAAGGCATAAGTGTTACTTATGCCTTCAGTCTTCCCGCCCGCTCCACTGCGTCACGTATACTAAATTCTGTCGCGCTGCCTGCAGTATCCCCGCAGGTCCGCCGATACTTGGCAATACGTTGTTCGAAATGACCAAAGCGCAGTATTTCCACCTTCGCAGTGAACTGGCGTTTCACCGTCACTTGGCCGTCACCCTCGGCGTCATCGCTTTCGATGTCGCCTTGCTCGTGTTTGCCATCACGGGTATCCGGCGCGGCCCGCAGTCTAGCCTTTTTTGGGTGGCCCAGGTCTTACTGGCCCTACTGTACTTCCATAATTTCGCGTTACTGCATGAAGCCGGGCATGGTAACGTCCACTCCGACCGCCATCTGAATACCTGGATTGGCCACTACGCGAGCCTCTTCTGCTTCCTCCCATTTTTCCCCTGGAAATACATCCATCACGAGCACCACACCTGGACGGGCAATCTTGATCGCGACCCCACCCTTTACCAGGTCAAGAAAATGAAGCGTGAAGGGCGCGTCCCCTGGATAGTCCGCTTTGCTTGGCGCAGTTGGATCCCCGTTGGCGGCTTACTCCAGCACACCGTATTCTGGCTGTACCCCCTGCGTTCCTGGCGCGAAGGCCGCCTCAGCGCCTACCAGCAACGAAGCTCGCTCTTTTCCGTCCTTTTTCTGGCCGTCGCCTACCTGCTGCTGGCGGCCTTCGGCCCCGACTGGCTCACCTTTAGCCGCTTCTGGCCCTCGTTTGTCATCTATCTGATCGCGGTCGAGGTGGTGAATTTCCCCCACCACATCGACATGCCCGTGGTGAGCCACCCCGATCACAAACTGCCCCCCTGGGAACAGCATCAAACCACCCGTTCCTGCAACTACGGCATTCTCTCCGGGTTGCTCGTTCTCAACTTCAACCTGCACACTGAGCATCACCTTTATCCCACGTTGCCCTGGTATCGCCTGACGTCGGTCCGCGATCAACTGAAGCCGGTCCTCGCCGAGGAATATCACGAGGTCCCTGGCCTGGCCTGGAATCTGGAGAATCGTACCTGCGACCCCGAGCAGATCATGCTTCGAGACCGTCTACTGGCCAACCCGAACCTCTCGCGCGACCTTTCCCAAACGGAAGCCCACACCACCGTTCTCGCCCAAAACTGACCACCTTTTTTCGCGGCCCCCGCCCCACCGCCCCTACAGGCGAGGGCCAAGCCGGCTCCCAGGTGACGCTCGAGAACCAATGACTCGCCGTTTTGCGCCCATAACAGGTATCCTTCCTGACAACTATCACTAGCTTACTTGTCTCAACTTTGGGGTGCACTCCAGTCTATGACACCGATTCTTAATTCTCACCGTTGAGCGCGATGGAAAGCCAGTTGCTGCCGAGGGCCGCGGTGGCGCTGCCCGAACCTCGTGCTCTTGAACTGGACGCCTCGCTCAATGACGGCGATCACTGCCGCATCGGTGCCATTACCCGTGGCGTCCAGCGCGCGGAGACTAATCAACTCGATGCGCGGCGCCAGGCCCCGGAAGGTCTTGGTGTACTGGGCACCGGTGGAAGACTAACCGTTGCCACTGGCGATGCCAGCGAACAGCGTGCCATGGCCGATTCGTCCTTGACGAGGTTCGCGTTCTTTCATAATTGACCTGGCACGAAGGACTCAGCGTACACAATGCGCGTTTCCTTCTGACCGTTCGCACCAACGGTGCTGTTGGCTAAGTTCCAGTGATTGTCGATGCCACTATCGATGATGACGCCGATTCCTTCGCCGGTGAGGCCATATGAGGCGGCGACGTAGGCGCCCACCGTGGGCAAGGCATAGTCGAGGCGGGCGGAGACGGTGCGGTTGGGTGAGATGTAGCGGATGGCCGGGTCCTGGGCGAGGCTCGCCAGCGCCGCAACGCTTACCGAAACCAATGAAGATTTCGATTTGCCGAAGGAAATTCTCACTACGCCACCATGCTTCTGGACGGTGAGGCCGTCTGCTGCGCTAGGCTCCGCATAGTATTGGATCAGCACGTCTACCTTGCCCGTCGCTGTTTCTAAGCCGTGGGCGAGCTTTTCACCCGCCCAGGCCTGAATGATCGTCAAGGCGATTAACAAAATTTTCATGGCGTTTTCCTTTCGCGCGGCGAGAGGCGCGTTACTTGTCGCCCGTCGCGGAAAGAGCTAAATCGAAAAGGTTGGGAGTGGTGGAGCCCCAGACGATGGTTTCGCCCCAGACCACGTTGAAACCACTGACGGTGCTTTCGCCCCAAACCACGTTGGTGCCGCCGACGACGGTGTCGGCGATGGTGCTGCTGCCCCAGACGATACTTGAGCCCCAGACCACATTCGAGCCCCAGACCACATTAGAACCCCAGACCACGTTGGTTCCAGTGATATAGGCGTAAGACATTTCGACCGCGCCGGTGAGGGCGTTCCGCGTTACTTTGGGCGACAGAGCCGCGCCCGTGCCGGTGGACGCATCGTTGAGCGCCGCGTTCATGTCGACGTAGCCCGCACCGATGGTGAATAGGTCATGCTGCACGTTGTAGGTAATTGCCGTAGCCGTGTCGGTGTAGCTATAGCTCCAAGGGAAGGTCTTCGTCGCGGTGCGCATGATGCGCGCCTTGATCAAATCGGGGGTGAGCGCGGGGTTCTTATGGATCATGGCGGCGGCCATGCCGGCGACGATGGGCGTGGCCATGCTGGTGCCACTCAAAACATAATAATCGGACGATGTTTTGGTAGTCCCACTGGTCGTGTAGTAACTGAGAGGAACCTCGTTGCCCGCATACTGAGTGATCAGCGTGGCTCCCGGCACTTTGCCCGCGATGATGAGGTTGCCCGGCGCGACGACGTCTGGCTTTACGATGTGGTCGACCAAAGTCGGCCCTTTGGAGCTGTAGGTAGTGACGACATCGTCCGCGCGGCTGACGGTTTTTGCATCCTTCGTTGCTCCAACGGTGAGGACGTAAGGATCGTTGCCTGGCGAACTGATGGTTGAATACCCGGAGGTGCCCATGGAAGCGTTGCGCCCCCCGTTGCCCGCCGCCACCACGACCATGATGCCCGCCTTCCAAGCGGCACGCACGGCGGCGCAGAGCGGATCGGTGTCGTATGACTCATAGATCGGGCGGCCCAACGAAATGTTCATCACGCGGATGTTGTAAGTGGTTTTCAGCGCGATCGCCTGGTCGATGGCGGCGATCACCCAGGAATCCCATGCCGGCTC
>JAYVUQ010000005.1:0-4480 GCA_043787785.1 Bryobacteraceae bacterium | reverse complement strand
GAAGTCCGTTGTCTGGTATTTGATGTTGCGCCGCGAGCTGAAAATACCCCGGGCCGGTTCATTGGCCGCATCTGGGTAGATGATCGGGATCGGCGCATTGTGCGGCTGAATGGCAGCTTTACGCCGGCCAAAGTATCGCGGTGGAGTTCAAATAGCGACTTATATTTCAATTTCGACAGTTGGCGGGTGAATGTCGCACCTGGACAATGGGTGCCCGCCTATATTTACGTTGAGAATACGAATGCGGCGATGCTAAAACAAAAAGTGCCGCGATTCAAAGCGCAGACCCGCTTTTGGGGTTATGACGTGGGTAGCGTAAGTAAATTGAGCGAACTCACCAGTATTCTGGTGGAGTCGGAAGCAACCGTCGAGGACGGCGGAGCGGCGAAGCAGAATACGCCGCTCGAAAGTCAGCGGATGTGGGAACGGCAAGCCGAAGAAAATGTGTTGGAGCGGTTGGATAAAGCCGGTCTTCTGGCACCCAAGGGCGAGGTGGATAAGGTGCTCGACGCCGTAGTGAATAACTTACTCGCCACGAACAATCTCAATATCGATATTGAGTGTCGCGTACTGATGACGACGCCGCTGGAGAGCTTTTCCGTGGGCCGCGCGATCGTGATTAGCCGCGGCTTGATCGACGTCCTGCCGGACGAGGCCAGTTTGGCGATGGTGTTGGCTGGTGAGGTGGCGCATATCGCGCTCGGCCATCGCACGGAAACCCAGTTTGCCTTTGCCAATCGGACGATGCTGAGCGATAGCGAGGTATTGAACCGGTTTCGCTTCCGGAGGCCGGAGGGTGAGGCTGCGGCCGCGGGCAAGAAGGCCATTGAGTATCTGAAGCAGTCGCCGTACCGCGACAAGCTGAGTAATGCGGGGCTATTTCTGAAAGCGCTGGCGTTGCGCGCGCCGCGTTTGCCGGGCCTCATTCACGCCAACCTGGGCAATCAATTGGCAACGGGCGAGACGTTTGTGAAGCTAAATGAATTGGCACAGAAAGCTCCAGCCTTGTCTAACGACAAGATGGAGCAGATCGCGGCCTTGCCCCTGGGGTCGCGCATTAAGACCGACCCTTGGTCGAATCAGTTGACCTTGCTGAAAAAGAAATCAGTGGCTTTGCTGTCGGCCCGCGAGAAGCTGCCGTTTGAAGTAACCCCGTTTGTACTCCACTTAGTCCGAGTGAGCCCGCCTAAGAGTAGCGCGGCCGGTGAATGATTCGAGCTCTGGTTTACGCTCTCTGAGGTGCACATCCAGGGCGGAGAGGAGTACTTGCACGTGTTGCTGCAGAGCGCTGGCCGGTTGCAAGATGGTACTGCTAGTCATGGGGTAATCGAAGAGGCGGGTTGACGCAGCCCCCGGATCCGCGATTCAATTAAAGCCATGCACCGCCGCAATCTAATTACCGCGGCGGCCACGTTTGCCGCCGCCTTTCAAAACTCCGCCGTCACTCAGGCTCAAGCCGCCGCGCAAGGCACTTGGGGCCAACCCGCCGACACGGTCGCGCGCGACGAAGACTTTTGGCTGAACATTCGCCACGCCTTCACCGTCGACCGCAACATGATCAACCTCAACAACGGCGGTGTGAGCCCGTCGCCCAAGGTGGTGATGGAGACGGAGAAGCGCTACCTCGAGATCTCCAACATGGGCCCCGCCTATTATATGTGGCGCATTCTGGGCCCGGAGTTGGAAGTGGTGCGCCGTCGTTTGGCGCAGTCTTTCGGCTGCGAAACGGAAGAAGTGGCGATTACGCGCAACGCCAGCGAGGCGCTCGAGATCGTCCAAATGGGCATGGATCTGAAGGCGGGTGACGAGATACTGACGACCAATCAGGATTATCCGCGCATGCTCACTACGTGGGGCCAACGGGCGCGGCGCGAAGGTTTGGTGCTGAAACAGATTCCCTTTCCGGTGCCCGTGGCCAAGCTTGACGACCTTTACGAGCGCATCGAGCGCGCGATTACAACGAAGACGAAGGTGATTCACATTTGCCACATCACCAATTTGACGGGGCAGATTTTTCCGGTGAAGAAGATTTGCCAGATGGCCCGCGCACGCGGGATTGAGACGGTGGTAGACGGGGCGCACGCTTTTGGGCAGTTTCCCTTTACGCGAGACGAGCTGGATTGCGACTATTACGGTACTAGCTTGCACAAATGGATTTTGGCGCCGATTGGCACCGGGATGCTTTATGTGCGGAAGAATAAGATCGATAAAATCTGGCCGCTGATGGCGGCTCCGGAGGCGATGAATTCGAATATTCGTAAGTTTGAAGAGATCGGCACCCATCCGGCGTCGCAGCGGAATTCGATCACCGAGGCCGTGACGTTTCATGAGAGTATTGGCGTGGAACGGAAGGCGGCACGGTTCCGGTATCTGCGCAAGCGCTGGTCGAACCGTCTGCGTGACTTGCCGGGCGTGAAGTTACTGACGAGCGATGACCCGGAATTGAGCTGCGGTATTGGGTTAGTGTCAGTGGATGGGTTGGGCGCTACGGAGTTGTCGGGTCATTTACTCGAGAAACACCGGATCTTTACGGTGGCGATTAACCACAAGGACGAATTCTCCGGCTTGCGGATCACTCCGAACGTCTACACGACGCTGGAAGAGATCGACGATTTCTCCCGGGTGATGGAGAAGATTGTGAAAGCCAAGAAGCTGGTTTAGAACTGGAAGTAGACGAACGGGATGGCCTGGTCAAAAACGCCGAAGACCTCGAGCACCAGGGCCATCAGTGCGAAGGCGGGGATGTAGGCCCAGGCGGGCCCATTCGCAAGTTTTTCGGTGACTTGCCAGCGCTCCTCCAGCAAGGCGACCAGCAGGGCTAGGAGCGCGAGTCCCCATTGCCAGGCGTTCAGCACACCGGTGCCGGGGGGGCCGGTGAACATCTGGGTGAGAACGAAGCGGCTGCTCGAGAAGGTGCTGGCCCGGAAAAATATCCAGCCAATCATCACCAACGCAAAAGTTACTAGCGTGCGGGGTAGTTTCAGCCAGCCGCGAGGCTGCTCAAGCCCGGTGGCCCGCTCCAATCCGAGCAGCAAGCCGTGGTAGCCGCCCCAAATGACAAAATTCCAACTGGCGCCGTGCCACAGGCCGCCGAGCAACATTGTAATCAGGAGGTTGCGATAAGTAGCCCAACGGCCATGGCGACTGCCTCCCAACGGTATATAAAGGTAGTCGCGCAGCCAGGAGGAGAGAGATATATGCCAACGACGCCAGAATCGGGTGATGGAGCTAGCGAGGTAAGGCCGCCGGAAGTTCTCGGGAAAATGGAATCCGAGTAACTTCGCCATGCCGATGGCCATGTCGGTATAGCCAGAAAAATCGAAGAAAATCTGTAAGCCGAAAGAAAGGGTCGCGGTGATCGCGGTGACTTGCCCAGGAGTGGGGTTCCCAAAGTAAGCATCGGCGACGAGCGCGAACCGGTCGGCAAAGGCCATCTTTTTCGTGAGGCCCAACATCATCAGCCAAGCGCCCAAGCGCAAATCCTCGCCCGTGGGCGGCTGCCAGGCGAGTAAGTCACGGAAGAAGTCCTTCGCGCGGACGATGGGGCCGGCGACGAGTTGCGGGAAGAAGGCGATGAAGAGAGCGTAGTCTGGCAAACTGCGGATGGCCGGTTGCTGGCGGCGATAGACATCGACGACGTAGGAGATGCTCTGGAAGGTGTGAAAGCTGATGCCGAGCGGTAGGACGATGTCGAAGACGCGGGCGGGTTGCCCGGTGAGTGGCGCGATGACGCCGGCCAGGAAGTTAGTGTACTTGAAGTAACCCAGAAAACCTAGATTGGCCGCCAAGCTGAGAATCAAAGCGAGCTTTGGCTTTGAGCTGCGTTCGATCCACAGCGCGCAGACGAAGTCGACGAGGGTAAGTGTGCCGAGCAGCAGCAGGAAATTCACGTTCCAACAGGCATAGAAGAAATGACTGGCGCTGAGTAGTAACCACTTACGCGCCGTCCACCAGATTCCCGGCGTCTGGGGCAGGGCGTAGAACAACAGCAGCACCACCGCGAGAAAGGCAAAGAACGGGGCGGTATTAAAGAGCATTTAGTGCGGCGGTCCAATCAGTTCGCGCACCTCGTCCACCAGCATCGTCGAGAAGGCGTGCGCACCGGCGCGATTGAGGTGTAAGGGATCCTTGAAATACTCGGGCCGCTCTAATTCGGCGTAGCGCGAAGGTGAGCCCAGATAGACGCGGGGCAATTGGTCGAGCTGACGAACGGTGCTGGTGGGATTGAGCGGGACCTCGCTGAGCGGGGTTAAGGGACCGCGGGGCAGGCGGATGAACACGAAGCGGGTGGGTGAGTTACGGTAACGATTCACCATGCGTCCCAGCCACTGCCGATTGAATTCCGCGCGGGTGGCGCGGTTTGGCCCGCGTGGCCGTAACAAGGTTTCGCCAAAAAGCTTCTGGTAGCTAGGATTCATTCCCGGCGGAAAGGTAAATTGCCGGGTGTTCCAATCGATGGCCAGCCCGGCGAGCGAACGGT
>JAYVUQ010000004.1:0-8093 GCA_043787785.1 Bryobacteraceae bacterium | reverse complement strand
TAACGGCTTGCACCATTTGTCCTTTTTTGATCACTTCGGAAGGGTGCTTCAAACGCTCGGTCCAGGAGAAATCGGAGATGTGAATCAGGCCATCCACGCCCTCCTCAACCTCGACAAAGGCGCCAAAGTCAGAGAGTTTGCGGATGCGGCCTTCCACCACCGAGCCGATGCTGTAACGATCCTGAATGGTCGTCCACGGGTCGGCCTCCAGTTGTTTGATGCCGAGCGAGATGCGGCGGTCGCCGCCTTTGATTTCGAGGACCACGGCTTCCACCTGATCGCCGGGCTTGACCACTTTGGAGGGGTGCTTCATGCGCCGGCTCCAGGTCATTTCGGAGATATGAATGAGGCCTTCGACGCCACTTTCGAGTTCGACGAACGCGCCATAATCGGTGACGCTCACCACGCGCCCAATGACGCGCGTGCCGGGGGCGAAACGTTCGGCCACCGTTTCCCAGGGGTCGGGAACCAGTTGTTTGATGCCGAGACTGACGCGGCCTTTGTCCTTGTCGAGCTTCAGGACGCGGCAGGTAATGGTATCGCCCGGCTGGACAATCTCCTGCGGATGGTTGACGCGGCCATGCGACATGTCACTAACGTGGAGCAAGCCGTCGATGCCGCCCAGGTCGACGAAGGCACCGTAGTCGGTGAGGTTTTTGACGGTCCCGGTGACGATGGAGCCTTCCTCCACATCGCCCAGCACAGCGTCCTTGCGTTGGTTAAAATCCTCTTCGAGCACGGCTTTGCGCGAAACCACGATGTTGCCACGACGGCGATTCAGCTTGAGGATTTTTACCTGAATGTCCTGCCCGGTGAACGAATCGAGGTTATGGATGGGACGCAGGTCGAGCTGCGACGAAGGCATGAATGCCTTCACCCCCACCTCTACCTCGAGTCCGCCTTTGACGCGGCCGACCACCTTTCCCATGACTACCTGGTTGTCGCGATGGGCAGCTTCGAGCGTGTCCCACACGCGATGGCGATTGGCGCGCTCGAAGGAGAGCAGCACGTAGCCGTCGGAGGATGCATTATTACGGTCGATGGCCACTTGCACGGCGTCGCCCGGAGCGAAGGGAACGGTGCCATCCGCTTGCTGCACTTGCTCGATAGGCACAAAGCCTTCGAGTTTGGTGCCGATGTCCACCAACAAACCACGCTCGCTAACCGAGACTACGGTTCCGCTAATATACTGCCCCGCCGACCCGGCGTTGCGGTTCTCGGCCTCGAACATCTGTTCAAAGTCTTCAAACCCTTCGTCGGGCCCGCCGCCGAAGGCGGTATCGGACGCAGCGTAGTCATCGGACTCTATGGGCGGGCCCGGAGCGGGGTGCCCCGGGGCCACATTCGCACGACCGGGCCGGGCCGGGCTCGGATGAGCATCCGAGGGTTGAAGTTTGTTGCTATCAGCGGGAAACGCCATTTGCCATGTTCTCCACGCACCATTTCGCGAGCAACCGCCTCGATCTTCGGGTTGCTCCTGGCGGCATGGCGAGGAGAAAGTTTGTACCCTTCCTGGTTTGGCCAAAGCGCGCAAAGGGGTAAGAACCAGGATTCGGGAGAGATTCAGTTCTTGCGAACTAAGTCCTCTTTTAACAATGCATTACAGGCAACCCTAGAAATTGCGGTATTTGGGAATACTACCTGAGGTGCCTGAAGAAGTCAACCCCCCGCCGTACCCCCCCAAGAGCTTGGAATTCAAGCACTTCCAGCGGTGCATCCCGGACATAGTAGACTCGAACTGTTGCGCTACTTCTTCCGCCGGTATACCCCGCATTTGCGTCGCGCCCTATTGGTGGAAAGCGGCTCCCGCTTTGTGCTCGAAAAATTTCTCTCCAGCCGCGACTCGTCCCTCAAGCCTGACCTGATCACCTGCTACGCCGGAACACCCAAGGCATTCTCGGGCGACATCTTTCGCGTGCAGGACTATACAACGCCCGAGATCCGTTCGGCGCTGATTCGCGAACTGCAAAATAACCGCTACGAGGTGATCGGCATTCTGTGTACCGACGAAGCCATCATGACCAAGTGGAAGTGGCTGTTGGCGGCCCGGGTGCCGGCGAAGCTTTTCATCGTCAATGAAAACGCCGACTGGTTTTGGGTGGACTACGCCCACCTGCACCTGATCTGGCATTTCTTCAGCTTCCGGGCGGGGATGTCAGGCGCGGGCGCCGTCACCACGCCCCTGCGCCTATTGCTATTTCCGTTCACGCTACTGTATCTTACGTTTTTTGCCGCTCGCGCACACCTGCGCCGCAGGCTAATCTAAGAAGGATTCCTATGAAAGCCATTCGCGTACACACTCCTGGTCCTGAAGAGAACCTAGTTCTCGAAGACGTCGCCACGCCCGAGCCCGGGGCGGGGCAAGCGCTGGTGAAGCTGGAAGCCAGCGGCGTCAACTTCATCGACATCTACTTTCGTACTGGCTTGTACCCGGCACCGGAAAAGCCCTTCGGCTTGGGGATGGAGGCGGCCGGTACCGTGGCAGCGGTGGGTCCGGACACGACGCATGTCAAGGTCGGCGACCGGGTGGCCTACGCCATGCAGCGTGGTTCCTATGCCGAATACGCGGTGGTGCCCGCCTGGATGCTGGTGCCGGTGCCGGACGAGTTGGACCTCAACACCGCCGCCGCCTTAATGCTGCAGGGGATGACGGTCCACTACCTCACCCACGGCACTTTTCCGCTTGCCAAGGGGCAAACGTGTCTCATCCACGCTGCGGCCGGGGGCGTGGGCTTGGTGCTGACGCAGGTGGCCAAACTGCTCGGCGCCACCGTCATCGCGACTACGTCCACGCCGGCGAAAGCCGAACTGGTGAAGTTAGCCGGCGCTGACCACGTCATCGGCTACGATAACTTCGCCGCCGAAGTCCGCAAAATTACTGGCACGGGCGTCCACGTGGTGTATGACTCGGTGGGCGCGTCCACGTTTGAAGGCAGCCTCAACTCCTTGCGCCCGCGCGGCATGATGGTCACTTTCGGCAATGCCTCCGGACCGGTTCCCGCCGTGGAGCCCCTCCTGCTCAGCCAAAAGGGTTCTCTGTTTCTGACCCGTCCCCGCCTGGGCGATTATTGCCTCAATCGCGAGGAGGTGATTGACCGGGCAACGGCGGTCTTCGGTTGGAAGCTGGAGGGGCACTTGCCGGTCTTCTCGAAGCGCTCCTACCCCCTCGCCCAGGCCGGGCAGGCGCACCGCGATCTTGCCTCGCGGACGACCTCCGGCAAGTTGTTGCTACAGATTGCTTAACTGGTGCAGTGGGGGAAAATAAACCACTTTCCTGCCGATCCGTACGAGAACATGAGTAAGTACTATGCGTCTGGGTCCAAAAACGGATACAATCGGGAGCGTTCCCGGCGTTCCCGGGCCCGTCGCGAAACTGTAACCGAGACACTGCGTTGACTGATCTATCCCAGCTCTATCTCATCTGGCCGCCTATCGCGATCCTGTTAATCGGGCTCGTCTCCGGCTGGTTCCTCCAGCGCCATGTGTTAGTGAAGCAGATGGAAGATCTCGAAACCCAGCACTTGGATTTGCTGCGTTCGGCCGAAGACGAAATGTATGCGGCGCGCGAAGAGGCGCGCTTGCAGGGCCAGAAGCTGGATGAAGCACAGATGGCCGTCACCCTTGGCTATGAGCGGCTGACGCTTCTCGACCGCCGCCTCAAAGAAGCCGAGGACCGGATTGTGGGTCTGCCTACAGTCGACAACGTCGT
The DNA here is from genome assembly GCA_043787785.1 of Bryobacteraceae bacterium. Lineage (GTDB taxonomy): Bacteria > Acidobacteriota > Terriglobia > Bryobacterales > Bryobacteraceae > JALHNI01. Next base: position 4,384 of record JAYVUQ010000004.1, on the reverse strand, counting down.
TCCGCTTCCGGTAGCTCGGGCGCTGGAAGAAGAAATTGTCCGTCTGCGCCAGCGCTTGGCGGAGCAGGAAGTCTTTTCGGAACGGCTGAACGAACTGGAGCGGGAACTGCAAGTGGCGAAGGCGGAGGTGCGCCAACCGTTGGTTGCCCCGGTTGCCGTTGCCGCATTTGCCGGGGCTCCCGATGTGGCGCGGGAATATTTGGCGCTGTCACTGCGGGAGCGCGCATCGACGATTGATTCGCTGCGCCGCGAAGTGGCCGGAATCGAAGAGTTGCGCCTGCGCCTTTCCGCCTTGGTCAGCGAGCTGGGCGCGGCCCAAGCGCAAGTTGCGCAGTTGGCGAAGGAACGCGATGCCCTCGCCAGTATCCCGCGCACCCTGCCCAGTGAATCGACGAACGGGTTGGTGCGCAAACTGGCCGACGCGATTGCGCGCCGCCAGGAAATCGAGCTGATGTTGGGCGAAGCCAATCGGCGCATCGCCAAGGCCGAAGCCGAGCGCGACCGGTTGCTCGCCGTGGGCAAGCCGAAAGCCGAAACCGCGCCGCGGGCGATGGCGACCGCAGCCGGTGCCAGTTCAGGAGCCAGTTCAGGGGCCCGTGCCAGTTTGGGTTTTTCAGTCGGGGCCTGGCAGGCCGAGTATTCGGTGGCCGAGCCGCTCGATATTCCCTTGGAAGCGCCGCGCCGCGCGGCTTATGGCCTACCACCCTTGGTTCCTCAGGCCCAGCCGGAAGAGAACGAACTGGCGGAGGAGGAAACGTATGTTGCCCCGGCCATCCCGCTGCTTTCGCCGGCCCAGTTGGCGGGAGGCTTAAGCCAATTGCTTTTTGAGGATCGGGTGCAGTTTGCCCCGGATCGCGCGGAGATCCTGCCCGACTCGAAGCTGCTGCTCGAAGATATTGCCGACCTGATTCTTTCGAGCGACCCCGTCCGTCTAGTGATTGAAGGACATACCGAACACGGCGATGCCCGCTCGAATTTCTATCTCAGCGAACGCCGCGCCGTAGCCGTGATGGAGCGCCTGGCGAAGCTGGGGGTGCCGGAGAGCCGCATGATCACCACTGGATACGGCGATACCCGTCATATTGACGAGAATGCCACCTATCATGGCCGCATGCGCAACCGCCGCATTGAGCTGCGGGTAGTCGGCCGCCTCTAAATCACTATTCTTGCTATTGATTCCACTATGCGCGGTTCCGAAATGGTAAAATCATGTTTTGACGAAGCTTGAGACCCGAGACGAAGCCGCCGGTCGGCGCGCGGCCTTAGCCGGTTGTCTGATTGCCGAGAAGCTGGAAGCCGTGCTGATCACTTCCCCGGTGAATGTGCGCTATCTCACTGGTTTCACGGGCAGCAACGCTCTTCTTCTGCTCACTTCCACTTCGGCCCGCCTCTTCACTGATCCGCGCTACAACACCCAAGCTACTGCGGAAAGCTCCACAGCTATCAGCATTGTGAGGAAGGGCCCGCTGCTCCACGAAGCAATTTCGCGGATCAAGCGAATGAAGCTGCGCAAAATCGGCTTCGAGAAAAGCCACATCTCTTACGAAAACCACACCAAGCTGGGGGAAGATCTGCCGAAGAGCACCAAGCTCATCGCGCTCGATGGCTGGGTGGAAGAGGCTCGCCTGGTAAAGTCGGCCCGGGAGATTGAGCTCATTCAGGAATCTGTCGTCACCAACTCGCTGGCCTTCGACCGGGCACTACGTAAGCTTCGCCCAAAGATGACAGAAAGCGAACTGGCGGCTGAGATCGACTATCAGCAACGTAAGTTGGGCGCGGAGGGCACCGCCTTCTCGACCATCGTCGCGTCTGGCGAACACTCGGCCCTGCCGCACGCCCACCCGCGCCACGAATCCATTGGTCTCAATCGACTACTATTAGTGGACATGGGTGCGCAGCAGAATGGCTATATGAGCGACATGACGCGTACCGTGGTGGTAGGCAAAGCCAGTCGCCGCATGCGCCATTTGTACAGCGCCGTGCTCGAGGCCCAACTCGCCGCCATCGATGCCATCCGCCCCGGCGTGCTGTGCGCCGAAATCGACCGCCGCGCGAGAATTACCCTCAAGCGCCACGGCCTTGATAAGCAATTTATTCATTCCACCGGCCACGGCCTGGGGCTCGAAATTCACGAGCTTCCGCGTCTGGGCCGCACCGAAGTCCGCCGTCTGGCGCCCGGCATGGTGATCACCATTGAGCCGGGCGCCTATCTTCCCGGTGAGGGTGGCATTCGCATTGAGGACACGGTACTCGTGACCGAAACCGGCTGCGATGTATTGACGCCCACGCCGAAGGACCTGCTCGTTATTTAAGACCTAACAACGCCATGACCAACGAAGAGATTCAGCAGTTAATTCGCCTCGCCCAGGATTCGCGCGTGGCTGAGCTTGAAGTGCAACGCGGTGAGAATCGCGTGCGCATCCGGCTGGCGGGCAACGCCACCGACGTGGTGTCCCCGCCGCCCGTCTTGGCCGCACCTAACACGGCATCCCCGGCGCCGGTAGCCGCGTCGACCGAACTCAACGCCGACCCGCTCAGCGACCCCACCGTCGTCATCATCAAGAGCCCCATTGTCGGGACGTTTTACGACGCGCCCTCACCGGACTCCGCCCCCTTCATCAAAGTTGGCGACTCGGTTTCCGTCGGCAAAGTGCTTTGCATCATCGAGAGCATGAAGCTGATGAACGAGATTGAAAGCGAGTACGCCGGCACCATCGTCGCCAAGCTCATTTCGAATACCAAACCCGTCGAGTATGGCGAAGCGCTATTCGCGCTGAAGCCGAATAAGTAGATGTTCAGCAAGATCCTGATTGCCAATCGCGGTGAGATCGCCCTGCGGGTCATCTGCGCCTGCAAAGAACTCGGCATCAAGACGGTGGCCGTGTATTCTGAGGCCGATCGCAACAGCCTCCACGTGCGTTTCGCCGATGAGGCGATTTGCATTGGTCCCGCTAAGAGCGCTCGCAGCTATCTCGACATTCCCAGCGTCATCAGCGCCGCCGAGATCACCAACGTCAACGCCATTCATCCCGGCTATGGCTTTCTGAGTGAGAATGCCGACTTTGCCGAGGTCTGCGAATTGTCGCGCATTAAGTTTATCGGTCCGCGCCCGGAAATCACCCGGATGATGGGCCTGAAGCAGGAGGCGCGCTCGGCGATGAAGGCCCACGGCGTGCCGATTTTGCCAGGGTCCGAGGGCATTATCGCCAGCGAGGAAGAAGCGTTGGAGGTAGCCGGCCAGATCGGCTATCCCGTCATCATTAAGGCTTCGGCCGGCGGCGGCGGACGCGGCATGCGCGTCGTCCATGCGGCCGAAGAATTGCCGCCGTTGCTCAAGCAAGCGCAGGCCGAGGCCGGTGCGGCCTTCGCCGTGCCCGACGTCTACATCGAGAAGTACATCGGCGCGCCGCGCCACATTGAGTTTCAGGTGCTGGCCGACGAACACGGTACGGTGAAGGTGATCGGCGAACGCGAATGCAGCCTGCAGCGCCGTCACCAGAAAATTATCGAAGAAGCGCCCTCGCCCGTGATGACGCCCGAACTGCGCGCCCGCATGATTGCCACGCTCGAAAAGGCGCTCGGCGCCATCGGCTACACCAATGCCGGCACCGTCGAGTTCCTGATGGACGAGCACCAAAATCTCTACTTCATCGAGGTGAACGCGCGCATCCAGGTGGAACATCCCGTCACCGAAATGGTGAGCGGCATCGACCTCGTGCGTAGCCAGATCCTGATTGCCGCCGGCGCCAGGCTCGCCGATATTTTGCCCGACCCGATTCCGATGCGCGGCCACGCCATCGAGTGCCGCATCAACGCCGAGCATCCCGAAACGTTTGCTCCTTCGCCGGGCCGCATCACGGGCTGGAACGTTCCCGGCGGCATCGGCGTGCGCGTCGATACCGCCGCTTACACCGACGGCGTCATCCCGCCCTATTATGATTCGCTCGTCGCCAAGCTGATCGTCCATGCGCCCAGCCGGACCGAGGCCATCGCCCGTATGCAACGCGCCCTCGACACCTTCATCGTCGAGGGCATCCACACCATCATTCCCCTTCACAAGCGTTTGCTGAATTCGCCCGAATTCCGCACCGCGCAATTTGACACCAACTTTGTCGGTCGCTTTTTGGCCGAAGCAAAAGAAGCCAAGCAAGCCGCCGCAGGAGACCCCCGATGAGCATCCATTTCGACGAAGCGAATTTGACTTCGGCCATGATCGGTGAGGCCCACGGTCTCACCCCGGCCGAGGTGAAGAAGAGCGAAAAGGCCGCCTTGGCGGCGCTGGCCAGCTTCCAGAAGCAGGTCGAAGCCGGATCCGTCGGGTTCCCGCATCTGCCTTTTGACAAGGCCATCATTCAGCCGGTGCAGAAGCATGCCAAGGCTCTGG
>JAYVUQ010000003.1:0-2097 GCA_043787785.1 Bryobacteraceae bacterium | reverse complement strand
CAACAACTTACAAGTTTTGCGCGACGCCGACTTGTTCGTAAGTTATTGATTCTACGTTCGAGGAAAGTTTCTCTCCGACAGACTCCCCCGGCATCCCGGGTATCGAGACAAGTGCAAGATAATTCAACAGGGTAGGGACCTCAGGATGCGGTGGGCCCGACTCCACCGCATTTTTCTGGAAAATCAATGAGAATATTGGACGCGAAAACACACTATCTTACTGAGGCTTTATGTCCCGTAAGAACCGATTTGCCCCGCTAGGGTATTGGCTGCACATCACGCAGCGAGGCAACGACAAGCAGCGCGTGTTTCTGACCGACGGGCTCGCGAGGCGAACCCGGTGTGCTTCCTGTTATAGTGGCCTAGATAAACTGTCGCTCTGCGCTTTGCGCGAGCCACAGCACGGAGAATACATGTCATTTAACCTCACCATCCGCCCCGCGGGCAGCGGACTCGACTTTGTCGCCCTTGGCGCTCTGATCCACCGTCTGGACCCCGGCATTATCCCCTTCCGCAAGGCTACGTCGTGCGCCATCCATGTCAGCGGTGGCGAGTTCAACGTCGCCGCAAACCTCGCCGATTGCTTCGGTTTGAAGACCGGTGTGGCCTCGGCTATGGTGAATTACCCGATTGGCGCTTTGGTTCAGGAACGGGTGAAGGCCATGGGCGTGACGCCCTTCTACAAGCACTTCGTAAATGACGAAGTGCGCGGCCCGAATATTGCCACGGTGTATAGCGACCAAGGCCACGGCCTGCGCCCGCCGGTGGTGTTCTACAACCGCGCCAATGAGGCGGCGGCGTTGCTGAAGCCGGGTGACTTCGATTGGAAAGCGATTTTCGCGGGCGGGGTGCGCTGGTTCCATTCGGGTGGCATCTTCGCGGCCCTCTCCGATTCCACCTCCGAATTGATGATCGAGGGCATGAAGGCCGCCAAGGCTGCCGGCGCCATCGTTTCGCTCGACCTCAATTATCGTGCCAAGCTCTGGAACTCGGTGGGGGGCCACAAACGCGCTCTCGAAGTGATTGGCCGCATCGTTGAGAATGTCGACGTGCTGGTCGGCAACGAAGAGGACCTCCAATTGGGCCTCGGCATTCCTGGACCCGAAGTGGAATCGAAGAGCAAGCTCGACCCCACAGCCTTCTTCGACATGATCAAGGTCGTCAACCAGCAAATTCCCAACATCAAGGTGGTCGCGACCACTTTGCGAGAGGTGCACTCGACTAATCGGCATAGCTGGAGCGCCGTGGTTTGGGCCAATGGCAGGACTTATCAAGCGCCCACCTGCGAGCTTGACGTGATCGACCGCGTCGGTGGCGGCGACGGCTTCGCGGCGGGGCTCTTCTACGGCATGTTGGCCGACATGACGCCGCAAGAAGCACTGAACTACGGCTGGGCGCACGGCGCATTGTCGACCACCTTCCCGGGCGACACCACGATGGCCAACCTCAAGCAAGTTTCCGACTTGGCACAGGGCGGATCGGCTCGCGTTCAGCGCTAAAGTTTGGTATCCTTTTCTCATAAGGCCGTGAGCTTGCCTCACGGCCTTCCTTGCGTCCCTATCGTCTAGCCCGGCCTAGGACACCGCCCTTTCACGGCGATAACGCGGGTTCGAATCCCGCTGGGGACGCCATTCCCACTTTTTTCCCTCTAAGACTTAGGCTTGGTATGCTCCTTGGCGTCATGAACGCGCTGGCGGAATTCGCCTTGCAGCCCGGCGGCGATCGAGACGCTCGAAGCGCCGAAACGGCCGCGGAGTTTGTCGACCGCGGATAGGGCGCGTTGCCACTTCTCATCCTGGCTACTCGAGAGCAAGTTCATCTGGCCGCCGGCAGCGGTGAGTGACGAAACCTGCACGCCTAGCAAGCGGATCTTCCTGCCGGGCTTCCAATTGGCCCGGAAAAGGGCCCGGGATTCGCGGATGAGGTCGGCGTCCAGTTGGGTGGGCTGCTCGAGGGTGTGGGCGCGGGTGATGGTGGAAAAGTCCTGGTGGCGGAGCTTCAGTTGCACGGTGCGGGCGTAGAGGTGGTGATCGCGCAGACGCCGGGCGACCATCTCACTCAATTTGGCGAGCGTGCTTTCGAGGTGCTGCGCGTCGG
>JAYVUQ010000002.1:0-4028 GCA_043787785.1 Bryobacteraceae bacterium | reverse complement strand
CGCGGATAGAGTGCGCCGGGATAGCGCGAGTCATTGCCGCGGAAAGCAGACGGGATCTCTTCGCCGAAGGGGGCGTAATCGGTGAGCTTCTTGATGGTGCCGGCCGAATCCCATATGACGCGAGTGGAGCCAAGGTGGTCGGCGGTGACGTAGCAAGTGGTGCACGGCATCGTGGGGGATTCGCCGTATTCGGCAGCGAGTTGGCCCAGGGCGTCATAGACCCAGACGTTGTTGAGAACGTACACCGGGCTGTTATTGACGGTTTGGAGAATGGACTTGGTAACGCGTCGGCCGTCGCCATCGTAGCCATAGAGAATACTTCCGGACGTACTGGGGGCGGTCGGGAACTGTGGGTCGGCCCGAATCATCCGGTTTTCGGCGTCATAAGCGTAGGCGGCCGATCCGACGCCAGTGCCATCACCGAACGCGGTGGTTTGATTACCCGCTAGGTCGTACGCCGCGAGGCTCCAACGATTTTTGTCGGAGAACGGCATCGGCTCGGAAGTGGAGGATACGACTGGCGTGGAATTCAGGTAGGGGATGAACGCGGGAGTCGTCCCCACGGGGGCGTTGATGAGGGCGCGATTCCCGACGGCATCGTAACGGTAGGTCTGTTGCCACTGGGCGGTATTCGAAACTCGTTCCGTCGCCGATTGCATGCGGTTGAGCGAATCGTAAGTATAGTCCCAGGCGGCGCCACCGAAGCCTTCCTGACGCAGTATATTACCGCTGTTGGTGCTGCAAGTGGCGGCCAAGCCCGGGCCAAGACCCAGTGCCGGGCACTTTCGGGGGGACCGAAATGAACGAGCTCTCGTCCCACTTCGAAACGCCAAGTTCATTCTGAAACGTCTCAACCGCGCTCACCTTCTCTAACTCATTGTAACCACAAGCAGGCCCCACTTGGCCCCCAACTTGCCTTAGTGAACCGCGTGCGACTTCCTCGTGACTTCCGTCCTGAACAACTCTACGCCATCACGCAGCGCGGCAACCAGGGCCAATGGGTCTACCGCGACGCGGAGGATTTTGAGCAAGCTCTCATCTACATGCGCAAGTACACCACGCTTCACGGCGTGAGGATTCACGGCTGGTGCCTGCTCCACAACCACGGCCATTGGATCTTTGAGGCGAGTACGCCGGATTCCATCTCCAATGTGATGCGCGACATGCAGAGCCGCTATTCGCACTATCTCAACGTCAAATATCGCGAGACGCCCTGGGTGATGATCGCACCGCTTTTTGGCGTCAAAGATATTGACCATTTTGCGCCCTACTTACGCATGGGTCCCGTGAATTGGACCCCGCGTTTCGATGCCCGTTCCCTGGATGCGAAAGGCCTTCGCGAGTTTCTCCGCTATCTCGAACTCAACCCCATCCGCGCCGGGTTGGCGCAGCAGGGGCGGCCTTGGCCGTGGTCAAGTGCGAACGCCCATAGCCTCGGCCACGATCCCGACAACTTACTCACCTTCGACCTGTGGCGTCATATCTTCGATAGCCCGGACTCGATTCTCGCCGACTGGCTCGCTTACGTCAACGGTCCGCTTAACGAAGTCCGCGCCAACGCTGTTCGGCTCAGCCGGCATACCGGTTCCCGAGCGAACCGGCCCACGGGTTGGGCCTCCAGTCCAGGTCCACCGGCGGACTGACCTGGCTTACGCCGCTCTCCTGCCCCGCCACCCACTTACTGCTCTTGCCGCTGCTCCCCGTTAAGCCCGAGTTCATTCCGCCTCGCCCCTTATCCCGTCGTCCGACGCCTTAGATCCCCTTTGCCTTTCCGTCTCCCCACGCCACCTTTCAATACCCACTTTGACCCATTCCTGCCAAAGTGCCCGGCACTATCTATTCTCTCTATCTATTCTCTCCCCTTGTCGGTGCCGGACACGTCTTGGGGTTCATTGCCTGAGGAATCGAATACTTTCCAACTCTGAAATCCAGTGTGGCCGTCAACATCCGGAGTATTCATCCCCTACCGTATGCCGGTTTATCCCGGCGCTCTGCCCGGCACTGGAAATCCTGGTAGCGGCTGTTGAAAGTCTAATCACCGAGGCTACTGACGAACGAAAAATCCACGCCGCCGAGCGTCCGGCGCACTACTTCGAGAATGTGGGCCGGAAGGGAGATACCGCCCTGATCACTGGAGACAACTAGCGATATCCAGACACTATATGAATCGGGGGACGGCTTCGCTTCGCTTATAAATGCACAAAGTGAATCCAGATCGAAGCCGTCAGGCAGGTCAAACGATACAATTAGGCTTGAATCCCGCCTTCGAGTAACAAGGCTAGTAGTTGGAAGCGCACGTTGAAGCCGTTCAAGCTCGTTCTCAGAGAGCGACCTGAACCGAAATCCAAACGTGTGATCGTGAAATGGCTGCGCCACAATTAGCGTCCCTCTTTCTTGAAAAGTTCGGCTAGTTTCTTGAGTTCCTCGAAAGTGTAATTCTCAGAAGGCGCCCGGCCTTCAGCAAGCTTCTCAGCCTCGACAAATTTGCCGAACTTTCGGGAATCAATGCCGGCTCCGCGGGCTGCGCCTCGGATTTCCTTGCCATCATTTGCGTTAGCGCCTTTGGTTTTGGGTCGATATTCCCGGTTTTCCCGACTTCCAGTCTTGCCCCCACCGGCCCCACTCGAACCAACACTGCAAGCAATCGTGCTGAGCGCCCCACCGACGGTGCCGCCAATTGAACCGCCGACTAGGGCACCACCCGTGTACCCGAGCGTCCCTCCGCCTATCAGCCCCGCCGCGTTACCGGCACCCGGTACGATTGCACCGGCCAGGAACCCACCTGCACCACCTCCAGCGCCGCCAATGGTGCCTACGACCCCAGCGCCGATTGCGGCACCTCCAATAGTTAGTCCCGCCGCGCAATTGGGGTTATTGCGGAAGTTCTGAATGGCATTGACCATTGGTGCGCTCAATTGCCGGCCCTGCTGCGCCAGCTGCAACGTAAACAGGAACGTCCGATACTCCAACTCCTGCAACGGATTCAAACCCGGAGGAGCTGGACCCGTCGATTCCCCAAAGTGCCCCGTGGGATCGCTATACAGCAAGGGGTTATTAAACGCGTAGGAATACCCATTCCAGCTCTGCGGATTCCCCACATCGGAATATGTCAACGGCTCATCCGGACTCGTCATTCGCCCCTGTACAGCCGACAGATATCGCGCCTCGAAGAAATCGAGGCCCGTCTCCGTATCGCGCAACTGCCCCGTGAAGCGCTGCCGCACGCCGCTGGCTGAGCCATAGCAGTCTCCGGCAGCCCGGAGGTTATCGGCGCCGAAGGGCAGATAGTCCATTCGCTCCACACAAGCCCCGGACTCATCCACCACCAAGCGCGTCGATTGTAAGTGATCGCCGACTAAGTAGCTGGTCACGGTTGCGCCCAAAGCGAAAGCCGCATTCGCCGGGTACTCGGCCATCAATTGGCCGCCGGCATCGTAGACGAAGTAAGTGGTGGCCGCGCCCACCGTCCGGCTGAGACGCAGACCGTCGCCGTCGTATTCGTAACTTTCCGCCGACTTCGCCCCCGAAGCCGATACCGCCACTAACTGCCCTTCGGCGTTCCAGCCCATCTTCCGATTCGTGTCGTTCAACTCGTGCAATTGCTGACCGGCGGCATCGTAAGCCATGGCGGTGGCCTTGAGCTGGTTGGTGAGCGGCGCGTACCAATCCGGACTCACCTGCACTAACTGCTGTTGCGGCGAGATGTTCGATTGCGCCATCTGCCGGATATTGCCGAAGCCGTCGTAAGCGAAGTTCTGCGACTTACCCGCTTCGGAAAAGCTAGTCAGCCGGCTGGCATTGTCATAGCCGAAGGACTGCAGCACCGTCGCCGTCGGGTACTGAATGCGCTGGTAGCGCAGATTGCCATTGTTATCGGAGCCCGATTCGGCCAGGGTCGCAGCGTCATAGGCCGCCGTGTAGACATTGGTTAAGCCCAACAGCAGATTCGCGCCCTTGGTGGCGGCCGTGCTCTTCAGTTGCCCCATGGCATTGTAACTCCAGCTTTGGCTGTAAGCCGAAGCGCCAAA
>JAYVUQ010000001.1:0-2701 GCA_043787785.1 Bryobacteraceae bacterium | reverse complement strand
CAAGCACCCCGCTTGCCGCGCCGTGGTAACCGCCGATGACTTTCCGGAAACGCCCGAGCGCATTGTCGACCTGGGCGAAGGCGAAACGCCGCTGAGCTATATTCGGGGCAACATGCTGGCACGCGGCAAGGTGCTGTATCAGGGCCATGCCGTGGCGGCCGTAGCGGCGACGAGTCCTCAGGCGGCGGCGGAGATCGCCGCGCTGATCGAGGTGGTTTACGAGCCGCTCCCGTGCGTGCTCACCGCGCCCGAAGCCATGGCCGCGGGTGCGCCGCTGCTGCATCCTGACCTGCGCTCCAAAGAGTTCGGCCAACCCACCACCGCGCCCAGCAATGTTGCCGACCACTTTCGTCAGGTGATGGGCGATAGCGAGAAAGGCTTCGCCGAGGCTGACGTCATCGTCGAACGCGAGTTCAGCACGTCCACCGTGCATCAGGGCTACATTGAGCCGCACACGGCCACCGCGTTGTGGAACAACGATGGCCGCTTGTTGATCTGGTGCTCGACGCAAGGCAGCTTTGTCGTTCGCGACACCGTGGCTTGCATGCTGGATCTGCCCGTATCGCGCGTCCGCGTGACGCCGATGGAAATTGGCGGCGGCTTTGGTGGCAAGGTCCCCGTTTATGTGGAGCCGGTGGCCGCACTGCTTTCGCAAAAGGCTGGCCAGCCGGTGAAGATCACGATGACGCGGCGCGAGGTGCTGGAAGGCTCCGGGCCCACGCCGGGGTCGTTCATCCGGGTGAAGATCGGGGCCAAGAAGGACGGCACGCTGGTGGCCGCGCAGGCGTATCTCGCCTACGAAGCCGGCGCCTACCCGGGCGCGATGGTGAGCCCCGCGGCCACTTGCGTCTTTGCCGCTTACGACATTCCGAACCAGACCATCGATGGCTATGACGTGGTGGTGAACAAGCCCTCCACCGCGCCTTATCGCGCGCCGGGGGCCACCAATGCCGCCTTCGCCACCGAGACCGTGCTGGACGAAATCGCCGAGACCTTGCAAATCGACCCGCTCGCATTGCGGCTCAAGAACGCGACGAAAGAGGGCACTCGCCGCGCCGATGGAGCCAAATTCCGCCGCATCGGCTGCATCGAAGTGCTCGAAACCATGAAGGCGCATCCGCACTACAGCGCTCCGCTCGGCCAGCCAACGCATGCTGAAGCCAAGCGCGGCCGCGGCGTGGCGGTGGGCTTCTGGATGAACGCCGGCTTGCCTTCGAGCTGCACGCTCAATGTCCACGCCGATGGCAGCGTCGGCTTGATTGAAGGCTCCACCGACATTGGCGGCTCTCGCACGTCAATCGCCATGCAGGCCGCTGAGGTGCTGGGCTTGCAATCCGAGGACATGCGGCCTTCCGTGGTCGACACGGACACGATTGGCTACACCGGAGTTACCGGCGGTTCGCGCACGACGTTTTCCACGGGCTGGGCGGCGCACGATGCGGCGCAGGATGTGGTGAAGCAGATGAAGGAGCGCGCGGCGAAGCTGTGGAAGGTAGACGAGGTCCAGTTTGAGAAAGGCGTGTTTAGCGCCGGCGAACATAAGCTCACCTTTAAGGAACTCGCGGCGAGGGTTGGCGAGGTTGGCGCGCCGGTGGTGGGCCGCGCGGCGGTGAACCCGAAGGGCGCGGGCGGCAGTTTTGCGGGCGTCATCGTCGACGTTGAGGTGGATATGGAAACCGGCAAAACCAGCATTATCCGCTTCACGGCGGTGCAGGATGCGGGCAAGGCGATTCACCCCAGCTATGTCGAAGGCCAGATGCAGGGCGGCAGTGTGCAAGGCATTGGCTGGGCGCTCAACGAAGAATACTTTATGAACCCCGAAGGGCGCATGATGAATGCGAGCTTTCTGGATTACCGGATGCCCACGGCGCTCGACGTGCCGATGATCGATACGGCGATCGTTGAAGTGCCCAACCCGGTGCATCCCTACGGCGTGCGCGGCGTGGGCGAGGCCAACATCGTCTCGCCGCCCGCGGCCATCGCCAACGCCATCTACGCTGCCACCGGCTGCCGCATGCGTCACCTACCGATGAACCCGCCCAGCGTGATGGCGGCGATCCAGAAAGGCTAAAGCTTGCCCACTGTCTACATCCCCGCCTTGCTGCGCCCGGCCACTGCAGGCCGGGAGTTGGTGGAGGCGGCGGGGGCGACGGTGCGCGAAGTGGTGGCATCGCTGGAGGAGCAGTTCCCCGCCCTGCGCGGCCGTCTGGTGAAGGACGGGCGCTTACTGCCCAACCTCGCCATCGGCATCGACGGCGAGGTGAGCGTGCTGGGTTTGGCGGACGATGTTGGGCCCGATGCCGAGGTCCAGTTTCTTACGGCCATCGGGGGCGGATGATTCAGTGGTGGGTCTCAATTCAGGATGTCTTCGACATCGCTCATTCCGTGCAGGACGCGGATGATCTGAATTGGCTGCGTGAGGGGGTCGTATACGATCAGGTAGGAATAAATAGACCAAAACTTGAGTGGCCGGGCCGTAAGATCCTGACGCAGGTGCCCGACTCCCGGGTCACGACCCACGATGGCGATGCCAATCCGAATCTCGTTTAGCACCCCGCGCGCAATCCGAGCACTAGCTTTCTCGTGCAGATATCTCTGAATTTGAACCAAATCTCGTTCGGCTGGCTTGGTGAGAACGAAACGATTCATGAGCGGGCGGACGGTTCACTAGCTTCCAATTCGGCGTCCAACCGGTCAAAGA